>DATNHU010000256.1:0-15834 GCA_035604795.1 Candidatus Limnocylindrales bacterium | reverse complement strand
CACGTCGCTGAACTTGCCGGCATTGCCGTGCCCGCGGAAACGCGCGTCCTGATTGCGCGTCTGGATGCTGTTGGCCGCCAGGTCCCGCTTTCGGCGGAGAAACTGTGCCCCGTACTGGCGTTTTACTCCGTTCCAAATCTTGCCGCGGGCATCGCCCTGTGCACACAGTTGTTGCGATTTGGGGGAATAGGGCACACGGCTTCCATCCACACGCAGGACGCAGCCGCCGCGAGGGAATTTGGCGAGACCGTCCCCGCCTTCCGTGTTTGCGTCAACACTGCGTCCACGCACGGGTCAGTCGGCTATTCAACCAACCTGTTTCCCGCGATGACGCTTGGTTGCGGCTCTCAAGGCGGAAACATCACGTCCGATAATATTGGCCCCCAGCACTTGATGAATCTTCGCCGTGTCGCCTGGGAGTCGCGCTCGATTGAGCACCGCACCATTCCTGCCGCACGGCGCATGGAAACCATTGGAGGCAATGTGGATCAAGGAGAGGCAACGCCTCACGCGGCGACAGCAATCTCCGCCGGCACTTCACAAGCGCCCGTCGCACCTGCGAAGACCGCAAGCACCACTTCGAGCACGCTCGATCGCGCCGCCATTGCTCACGCCGTCGAGCATGTGATGGCCCATCTGGGAATCCCGCGCGACGCGGCATCATCTTCAAGCGCACAGGCCGCATCGGTGGGCAAGTCTCCTGCGCCAAAACCTGGAACAATCTCTGGATCTACGGCTGCTTCCGTTTCAGCATTCGTCAGCGAGGGCGACGTCCGGCTGGCCGTGACCCGAGGCGAGAAAATCTACATCGGCCCGAAAACGATCCTGACGCCTTCTGCGCGGGATGTTGCAGGAGCTGACGAAGTTCTGATCAAGACGGATATTGTGCCCGCAAGATCGGCCTCCACGTCCTCCTCTGAATAGACCTGCCGGGTTTGCCTCTCCAGGCCGCTGCAATTGTTCTAGAATGGATAGGGGGCATAGGGTTCGAGCCAGTTATGCGCACCACTCAAGCCAATCGCTACGCTCGCTGGGCGGCCATCATCGCTGGGGTGATGGTATTGGGAATGGTTGTGGTTTACGTTCACCATTCATTTCAAGCCCGCGACGCCCAAAAGAATTCGCCTCCCACGGTCCCGGCGGAAGTTGAGAAGAGCTCGCAAACATTTACGTATTCCAGCGGCGATAAGGATAAGACGCTGTTCACGGTCCGGGCTTCGACGGTCACCGTCTACAAGGACACCAATCGCACCTTGCTCGAAGATGTTTGGATAACCATCTTCGGCCGAAAGGGGGATCGTTCCGACAATATTCATACGCA
The DNA here is from genome assembly GCA_035604795.1 of Candidatus Limnocylindrales bacterium. GTDB lineage: Bacteria > Acidobacteriota > Terriglobia > Acidiferrales > UBA7541 > DASTCZ01. The sequence continues at coordinate 14,513 of DATNHU010000256.1, read as the reverse complement.
CTCCTGCGAGTACCTGACCGACCCGGACCGCTTCTTTTGCGCCGGCGCTGTTCAGTTGGATCTGGAAAGCGCCGAGGAAGCTCGCCACGTCTCGGCGGCACCGGCCGGAAGCGCCGTGAAAGCCCGCATCGTCCACGCCACCACAAAAGGCGTGACATTTGATAAGGACTCGGGCGAGGCGACCACCGATCAGCCGATTGAGTTCACTTTTCCGGGCGGCAATGGAAAAGCCATAGGTGTGACCTACCGCTCCGACAGCGGGATCATGATTTTGCGCAAGAACGTGGAAATGAATCTTACGCCTGCCGCGCCGAGCAACTCGCTGAAAGACCCCGCGGCTGCGGCCATGGCGGCGTCTCCCGTGAATTTGACGGGCTCCAGGGTGGAATTTCGCCGTGAATCGCGGGTGATGTTTTTGGACGGCCCGGTTGTGGCGACACAGGATATTCGTCCGAGCCAGCGCGGGCAAGAGGTCAGCACGGCCGTGGCAACACCCGCGGACTCACTCAAGCGTGAGTTGCGTGCAGCGCAGCTGAGCGTCGATCTGGACAAAGATTTCCATGCCAGCCGTGTCACGGCCGTAGGAGACTCCAACGGCCGCCCGCAAATGCGCTCGGCGGATGCAAAGGGAAGCGGATCCGTTACCGCGGATCAATTCATCGCGGATCTGGCGCCGGAAGGATGGATTAAGAAATTGTCGGCAGTTGGAAATGTAGTGGGGGACGACAAGACTTCCACGGACACGAACCATTTTACCGCCGCGCGCGTGGATTTGGACATGGTTCCCAAGTTCAATCAGCCGAAGACGTTCAACGCCAATGGCGGAGTCAAGATTGATTCAACCAGCGGCAGCCACACGCGCACGATAGAAACCGCGGCAATGGTAATGGACTTCGTTCCTGCTCCACCGAAGCAACCGGGCATGCGGCCTGCTTACCGGCCTGGGAGCGCGCGCACGTTGGCTCCGGCGACGATGATTTCGCATGAACAAATTCCCGGACAGGCAAATTCTCAGCAACGCGTCCTCCGAATTAAAGGGGAAAGGATCGAAACAGATTTCAGCGACCGCAGTCATCTGAGGCACATGGAGGCTCACGGGGGCGCGGAGGTGGAACAAGATTTGCCCGGAAAGCTGCCACAGACATCCACTTCACAGGACTTGGCCGCCGAATTTGATACACAAGGGCAGTGGACGTCGCTGGACCAAAGCGGCAACGTCCGCTTACATTACGCCGATCGCTCCGGGCAGGCCGCTAAAGCGCACATGGATCGCGCCAGCGAGGTGGCCACACTGAACGGATCAGCGGAGGCCGCCGATGCAGCGACGCGGACCAAGGCCGACTCCATCACCTTCAATCAACGCACCGATGAAATGCGCGCTGACGGCAACGTTCTGACCACCTACCGAAAACTAACCGGGACAAAAACAAATGCCAGCTCCGGCGGCGGAATGGGAATGTCACCCAGTCTTGGACCTGATCCCGCAAATATTATTGCCGAGCACTTGGTGGGCAATTCGACTACCGGACACGCATTGTATTCGGGGCATGCGCGACTATGGCAGGGCGATTCGATCATGGAGGCCGATGAGATTGAGCTGAATCGCCCGACAAATCAACTGGATGCACGTGGAAATGTACGGGCAGTATTCGTCCAGGTGCCATCGGCTGCTGGAACAAACCCGTTATTCCAAAGTCCGAAGCCGGGTGCGGGCAAAGGGTCCTCCGGAGCGCAGGCAAGTCCAACCACCGCGTCCGGGGCGTCAACTCAGCCTGATGTGTGGCGGATCAGATCCGGCACGCTCACGTACTTCGATGAAAAATCGATGGTGCATTTGGACCAGGGGTTTACCGCTGAATCGCAGAAGGGGAATATCAATGGCCAGGCCTGCGATCTATTCTTTGCCTCAACGAAATCTCCAGCACAATCATTGCCAAACTCGCAATCAACAGGAGTGGGGGCCGCAAAACGGCTGGATCACGCGGTGGCGACGGGCAACGTTATCGTCAAGCAAAATGACCGCCGGGGCACCGCCGAGCGGGCCGATTACGATGCCGTTGCGGGTAAATTCGTCCTTTCTGGTGGAAATCCAACACTTTACGACAATGCTGGAAACTCGACCAAGGGCCGTCAATTGACCTTGTTTCTAGCGGATGATACGATTCTTGTAGAGTCGGATGAACGTTCGCGCACCGTCACGCGATACCGGGTCAAGAAATGAAGCCCAATGCTGAGATTCCAGGCCACCGAGATCAACAAGACCTATCGAGGCCGTAAGGTAGTTAATGACGTCAGCTTGGAAATCCAGCAGGGTGAAGTGGTTGGCCTATTAGGGCCGAATGGCGCGGGAAAGACGACCACCTTTTACATCATGGTCGGCCTGGCCCGGCCCGATTCCGGCCAGGTCCTGCTGGATGGCGACGACATAACGGACCTCCCCATGTATCTCCGGGCCCGCAGCGGCATCAGTTATCTTCCCCAGGAGCCATCGGTATTCAGGCAGTTGACGGTCGAAGAAAACTTGCGCGCGGTGCTGGAAACGCTTTCGCTTACAAATGAGCAGGAGCGCGATCGCCTGGAAGAGCTTTTGGCGCAGATGGGGTTAGAGACGGTCCGCTACAATCGCGCCTATAATTTATCGGGTGGCGAGCGGCGCAGATTGGAAATTGCCCGTTCGCTGGTGCTGGAGCCGGCATTTATCCTGCTCGATGAGCCTTTTTCCGGCATTGACCCGCTGACCGTGGTTGAGTTGCAAAGGCTGATCGGAGATTTGAGCGCCAGCGGCATCGGGGTACTGGTGACAGACCACAATGTTCCGGCTACCCTTTCGGTGACGAATAGGGCGTATATTATCAGCAGTGGGAAGATTTTCCGGTCGGGCACGCCCCAAGAGCTTAGCGAAGACGCGGAAGTCCGGCGCGTCTATCTGGGCGAGCGATTCCGGTTGCACTGATTATCTAGGATTTAATTAGGAGAACGCGGACACAACGCGAAGTTCGGCCATGAGCTGGCTCCAGCCAAAACTGCATCTCAAGGTTTCACAGAAGCAGATTCTGACGCCGGGCCTTGTTCAAATGGTGAGCGTGCTGGCGCTGAACCGGCTGGAACTGCGCGAAATGTTGAACACGGAATTGGTGGCCAACCCCGTACTTGAAGAAGTCACCGAAGAAACCCCCGTCACGGAAGACTACACCACCGAAACATTCCTGAAAGCTGAAACGGAAAAATTGCCAGAAACCGAAGCAGCGAACCCATTTGATGAGTTCGATGTGTCCGCGCTCTATCAGTATCTCGACTCCGGAACGAATGACGGATCCAATCGCGAGCGGGAAGTAATTGAGCGGCCTTCCTTTGAAAAATTCCTGTCTTCCCCGGAAGGGTTGACCGACCATCTCGAATGGCAATTGCACGGCATCGTTTGCTCCGAGACGGTACGCGAAATCGCGGAAACCATCATCGGGAATCTGGACGAGGACGGCTATCTGACGGCATCGCTCGAGGAAGTGGCCTTGAATGGCGGCTATACCATGGACGATGTGGAAGAGGCGCTGGCCGTGGTGCAGGAATTCGATCCGTTGGGGGTTGGCGCGCGCAATTTGCGCGAGTGCCTGCTGATCCAGCTCAAGGTACTCGATCCGCAAAACATGCTGGCGCAGCAACTGGTCTCCGAATGTTTGCCCAAGAAAACGCTGGCCGCTGGAAGCGTGAATCCAAAAGTTGCCGAACCGCAGCCCAGTGCTGCGATTATCGCTGAGGCTAATCCGGCTGAGGCGAAGCCGGCAATGCCTGAATCGGAAGGATTGCCCTCCGAACACACAGAGGAGAGCGTAGATAAACTGGCGGTGGACCTCGCGGTATCCGCAGTATCTTCAAATGGCAGTGCACCGCCGGAACTTGCAGCGCCGGCCGCGCTGGTCGAACCCGATTCACCGCTCTGGAAGCTGCTTCAAAGCAATCAGCTCAAGGAGATTGCGCGCGCGCTCAACCGTCCGTATGAACTTGTGAAGCGTGCGATGGACGTGATCCGCAAACTCGATCCGCGCCCCGGGCTGCGTTACAACAAGACACAGCCGCGCCTGGTTGAGCCGGACGTTTATTTCCGCAAGGTGGACGATGATTGGCAGGTTTTCCTCAATGAGGACGATTTGCCCCAGTTGCGGCTGAGTCCCGTGTATAGACGATTGCTGGCGCGCGACGCCGCAGACCGCGACGTTCGGAATTACGTCAAAGAGCGCTTCACCGCGGCCATCCAACTCTTGAAAAATATTGAGCAGCGCAAGCACACCATCCTTCGCGTGTGCCAGTCTGTGATTCGCAGGCAGGGAGAATTCCTGGATTTTGGGCCCGATCACTTGAAGCCCATGATGATCAAGGAAGTCGCCGAGGAAGTCGGCGTGCATCCCTCCACAGTAAGCCGGGCCGTGGCCAGCAAGTATGCGCACACGCCGCAGGGAGTCATCGAACTGCGTTCGTTCTTCTCGGAGTCGGTGAATGGGCCCGAGGGCGGCAACATGTCGCTTTCTTCATTGAAACGTCTGGTGAAGAAAATGATCGAGGAAGAAGACTCGTCGAAGCCGCTCACCGATGACGCCATCGCCAAGAAACTCAGCGAGGCTGGAATTCAAGTCACCCGCCGCACGGTCGCGAAATACCGCGAAGTCCTCCGAATTCCCAGCACCCACCAGCGCCGGGTCAAGGCATAGGCGCGCCCGTCGGTGAAGCGCAAGACCAGCCGCGAAAACCGCCAACTGGTGATTCTCACCGGGCTGAGCGGGTCCGGAAAGAGCACCGTCCTCAAAACCTTTGAAGACCTGGGCTTCTACTGCGTTGACAACCTTCCCGTTGAATTGATACCCATCTTCAGCGAGATGCATTTCGCTGGAGCCAGCGAAATTTCGCGCGCCGCCCTTTTGGTGGACGCGCGCGAGGGAAGTCAGCTCCTGAAGCTTCCTGAAACGATTCGCCAGCTTCATCGCGAGGGATACCCCGCCGAGCTGGTGTTCATCGAGGCCAGCGAGGAATCCCTGCTGCGCCGATTCAGCGAAACGCGCCGCCCGCACCCGCTCGGTCATGATCGCCCCGTGCGCGAGGGCCTTCGCCGCGAGCGCCAGCTTATGGCGCCTATCCAGAAACTCGCCGATGTGGTCATTGACACCACAAAGTTCAACGTTCACGAGCTGCGCCAGTTCATCACCGATCGCTTCCAGACGCGCGGCCAGCGTCCGCTTCTGGTTTCGCTGGTCAGTTTTGGATATCGCTATGGCGTGCCCGCCGATGCTGACTTGGTGTTCGACGTGCGTTTTCTGCCCAACCCGCACTTTGTCGCGCGGCTGCGTCCATTTTCCGGCAAGGACCCGCGTGTGGCGCGGTATATCAAGTCGTTCCCGCAAACGGACGAATTCTTGAAGCGCATAACGGATCTTTTGGTTTACCTGATCCCGCACTACATTCAGGAAGGGAAGAGCTATCTCACAATCGCGATTGGCTGCACCGGCGGGCGGCACCGTTCCGTGATGCTGGCCGAAGCGGTCAGGAAGGCGTTGGCGCGCCACGGCTATCATGCAAAAGTTACGCACCGCGATTTGAACCGGCATCTAAGCTGATTGATAATTTGGCGCGGCCGCAAAGGCCGCATGGTTTCTCCAGGGGAGGATGAAGCCCTCGCGGGGCGCGTTTCCGTGATGATTCCTGTCGAGTTTCGCCGATTGTTCGGCACCGTGCGTCTCTACCGCGCGTGGCTGGCCGTTGGCGCCGTTTTCCTGCTGTTTTCTGGCGCGGGCAATGCCCTGATGGCGCTGATGGTCCGGCCCATTCTCGACCGAGTCCTCGTTCCGCACAGCCCCGACTCCGCTGCGCCCACGCCGCTGGTCACGCTGCCCTGGAACCATCACACCATCAACCTGAATTCTTTTTTTCCACACAACATCCACAATCCCGGAACCGTATTTGCGATTGCCCTCCTGGTGATATTCCTATTCAAGGGGCTCACCGAATTTCTGGGCACGATGATTATTCAATACATCGGCCTTTCCGCCGTCACCGACCTGCGCAACAGGGTTTACGCCAAATTGATTCGCCAGCCCATCGGATTTTTCCAGCACCATCCCATCGGGCGCCTGATGTCCGCCACCATCAATGACGTCGAGCGCGTTCGCATCGCCATGTCCGAATACCTGGCCGATTTCTTTCTTCAGATTTTCAGTCTGATCGCCCTCACTTCCGTTCTGTTTATCCTCGACTGGAAAATGGCTCTGGGCGCGTTGATTGTTCTTCCCGCCGTTCTGCTTCCCCTTGGCAGGCTGGGACGGCTGATTCGGAAGTCTGTGGAAAAGAGCCAGACCCGCCTGGGCGAATTGAATCAGATGATTCAGGAAGGTGTCGGCGGAAACCGTGTTGTCAAAGCCTTCGGCATGGAAGGATTTGAAATTTCCAAGTTTCGTGAAACGGCCCGCCGCCTCCTTCGCGAAAATGTTCGTTGGGTCAGCGCCTACGTCCTGAATGGCGTGCTGATGGATCTATTGGGCGCGATCGTGATCGCCGCAGCGCTAATCCTGGCTCGCGACAGGATCAATCACGGCGTGATGACAGTCGGCGCGTTCGGCAGCTTTGTGATTGCCTTGATCAGCGCCTACACTCCCCTCAAGCGCATCGGCGTTTTCTACCAGCAACTCGAACAAGCGCGCGGCGCCACGATTCAGGTCTTCGATTTCCTTGCGCTGGAAGAAGAACAATCCGAGCAGCCCGGCGCCAAACCTCTTCCGCCGTTCACTCGCGACATTGAGCTGAACAACGTCGGCTTTGCTTACAACCCGGATGCGCCCGTCCTGCGGGATGTGAATCTCACCGCGCGCGCCGGCGAAGTGGTGGCCATCGTCGGTTGCAGCGGTGCGGGCAAAACCACGCTCGTCAATCTTCTGCCACGATTCCATTCTCCGGTTTCGGGCGCGGTGCGCTTTGACGGCCACGACATCGCCGGTGTTACACTTCGTTCTCTGCGCGAGCAAATTGCTATCGTCACGCAGGAGACCATCCTTTTTAATGACACGATCTGGAATAATATTTGTTATGGACGACCGGGATTGCCGAAGGAGCGCGTGGTGGCCGCCGCACAGGCCGCGCTGGCCCATGACTTTATCGAAGAAATGCCCGATGGATACCAGACCATGATTGGCGACCGTGGCCAGAGGCTGAGCGGGGGCCAGCGCCAACGATTGGCCATCGCGCGGGCGATCCTGAAAGATTCGCCTATATTGATACTCGACGAAGCGACATCCGAACTGGATTCGGAATCGGAGATGCTGGTGCAGAAGGCGATAGCGAACTTAATGATAGGACGCACGGTGTTTGTGATTGCGCACCGGCTTTCCACCATACGGCGAGCGGACATGATAGCGGTGTTGGATGAGGGTACGATCCGCGAGATGGGGAAGCACCATGAGTTGCTGGCGCGCGCCGGCATCTACGCGCGGCTGTACGAAATGCAATTCGCAGACTCGGAAGCGCCGATGCAGCCATCGGTGCCTGTGGTTCCATCGGCGCAAAGGGGAGCGGCGCAACCATGAGCGAATCCGCCCCACGCGCACAAAGCGCCGCACGTCCGATGGGCTTCAAATCCATGACCGGTTTCGCCGAAGCTCGAATGGAGCGTGATGGCTGGTCGTTGCGGGCGAGCTTGCGCAGCGTAAATCACCGCTTCCTGGATATTCATTTGCGACTGCCGGAGGGATTGGAATCCCTGGAGACGGAGATTCGGCGCGTACTGCGCGACCGGTTGCACCGCGGTCATGTGGATGTCAATCTGCGCGTGGATCCGGTCGGTACTTCAGCGGTGCAGATCAACCGCGAACTGGCGGAGGCATATTTGCAATCGGCCGATAACCTGCGGCAGCAATTTGGATTGCAAGGCGAGCCGGACTTGATTGCGTTGATGCGCTTGCCCGGAGTTGTGGCCGCGCCGGGAACTCCCGCGGGGGGGATGACCGAGGAGAGCTCGGCAAAACTTGCGGCGATGGCGGCGGAATGCGTGGCGCAGGCCGTGGCGCGGCTTGAAGAGATGCAGTTTGTTGAGGGGCGCGCGCTCGCCGAGGTGATGCGGCGGCATCTGGCGCGAGTTGACGAGAACGCCGCGAAAATTGTGGAGCTCGCCGAGCGGTCGCGCCCGGCGTACGCCAAGAGATTGGAGGCGCGATTGCGCGATTTGCTGGGGGAGAGCGCGATGGACCCGGCGCGGCTGGCGCAGGAAGCGGCAATGCTGGCCGAACGCAGCGACGTCAGCGAGGAACTGGCGCGACTGGCCAGCCACGTGGAGCAATTTGGCAAGTTGCTTGGAGGCACCGGAGAGATGGGCAAGAAGCTCGACTTTTTACTGCAAGAAATGCAGCGCGAGGCCAACACGCTGCTCTCGAAAACTCCCGGCGTCGAAGAAGAAGGGCTGCAAATTACCAGTCTGGCGCTGGAAATTAAGTCCGAGATTGAAAAGCTGCGCGAGCAGGGACAGAACATTGAGTGACACGGCACGAACAGCTGTTGCCGGACAAAATCCGGGTGGAGGGCGCGTGAAGGCGCCTGGCGCGGAGCCAATCGTCTTCGTGATCTCGGGCCCCTCAGGCTCCGGGAAATCAACCCTGGTACAGAAGCTGCTCGACCTTCCCGGCACGATGTTTTCCATCTCATGCACCACGCGAAAGCCGCGGCCAACGGAGAACCCCGGAAAGTGGTATGATTTTGTTTCCGAAGCCGAGTTCGACCGACTGGTGCGCGAAAACGCTTTTTTGGAGTACGCGCAGGTGTTCGGGCGCCACCGCTACGGCACGCCGCGGAAATGGCTGGACTTGGCGCAGGAGCGCGGTCTCGACCTGGTGCTGGAAATTGATGTCCAGGGCGCGGCCAGCATTCGCAAGCAGGTACCCGGCGCAGTCACGATTTTTATAGTGCCGCCATCGCGGGAAGAGTTAGAGCGGCGCATTCGTTCGCGCGGTCAGGATTCCGAGGACGATATTGCGCGGCGGCTCCAACAAGCCCGGAAGGAAATGGAAAGTTTTGCGCTCTACGATTTTATTGTGGTGAACGACGACCTCGAACGTGCGGGTCGCGAGGTCCACGCCATCGGACTTGGAACGCGTTGCCGGAGCAGCCGGGCGCGGCCGGTCGTTGAGCGAATTTTGAAAACCTTTGGAGGTTAAAACTTTGATGACGGTTCAAAATCGTCCGCCGGAAAGCAAATTTGCCTATGTGGTGGTCGCCGCTCGCCGCGCCCGCCAGTTGATGATGGGCGCCGCTCCTCTGATCGCCAATCCGCGTTCTCCCAAGCAGACGCGTATCGCCATGGAAGAACTCCAGAACTCCGTTCTCGAATTTGATTTGCCTGTCCTCGCGCAAGGCCCTTCGGAAGAAGAGCTGAAGCGCCGCAAGGGCTAGCATCAGGCGCCGGAGCGATCCATGCGCGTGGCCTTAGGAGTGACAGGAGGAGTGGCGGCCTACAAGGCCGCGGAACTGGTGCGCCGCCTGCAGCAGGAGGGCCTCGAGGTCGAGGTCGTCATGACGCGCCATGCGCAGGAATTCGTCGCGCCCCTCACGTTCGCCGCACTCACCGGACGCAAAGTCATCACCGATATGTTTTCCTCGGAAGGCTCCGCGCCCGCCAACGTGGAAAGCGCCATTGAGCACATCGCCGTCGCCCAGCGTATTGACGGGCTGGTGATTGCTCCCGCCACCGCCAACAGCATCGCCAAACTCGCGCAGGGAATTTCCGACGATTTTCTTTCCACGCTGGCGCTGGCCACCACCGCACCGGTGATTGTGGCGCCCGCGATGAACGTCAACATGTGGGAGCACGCGGCGACGCAGGCGAACCTGCAAACGCTTCGCGCGCGCGGCGTTCACATTGTTTCTCCTGACGAAGGCTATTTGGCATGCGGAATGGTCGGCGCGGGCCGACTCGCGGGAGTCGAGTCCATCGCGCTCGCGGTGTGCGAAGCGCTCGGCATCAAGCACGACCTGGCAACTGAAACCGTCCTTGTCACAGCCGGACCAACTTGCGAAGATGTGGATCCTGTTCGCTTTCTCACCAATCGCTCCTCCGGCAAGATGGGCTATGCGATTGCTGATGCCGCGCGGCGTCGCGGCGCTCGTGTGATCCTGGTGAGCGGCCCCGTGGCGCTCCATCCTCCCGATGGCACCGAGTTTGTTCCCGTGCGCACTGCCGAGGAGATGCATCGGGCCGTCCGCGAACACTTGAGTGAAACAACCGCCGTGATCATGGCCGCCGCCGTCGCGGATTTTCGGCCTGCAGCGCCGCAAACCGCGAAGATCAAGCGCGGCACTGGCCGCATGACGCTCGAATTGGAGGCTACCCCAGACATCCTCGCGGATGTCGTGCGGGAATCCTCCCGCGAGAAGAACCGCCGCATCGTGATTGGCTTTGCCGCCGAAACCAATGACGTCTCCGCAGGCGCCCGCAAGAAACTCTCCGAGAAAGGCGCGGATTTAATCGTGGCCAATGACGTCACCGAACCCGGCGCAGGGTTTGACGGCGATACCAACGTCGTCACGCTCTTTTTCCGCGACGCTCCTGAAGTCCGTTTATCAAAGATGAGCAAATTCGATGTCGCCATGCGCGTCCTCGATGAGCTTGCCCGTCTCCGCGCCGCCGTCTCCGCGCCCGCTCCGGTGCGCCGTTAACGCGATGGCCTCCGGCGACGCGGCCACACGCATGCAGCAACTCACCGACTGGCTCCAATATTTTGACGAGCTGCACATCCACGGATTCTATGTTGACCGCGGAAATGCACAAGGGCGCGCGGCTGCGCCCGCGTCAATACAAATGAATCCCGTCCCACGGCTCGAAGAAAGGAATCTCGCATCGGAAAGCCCGGCCACAACTTCTCAAATGCCAAAACCCAAATCTCCTCTACCGGTTTCTCGCGCTGCGTTTTCAGCTCCAGTCGCCAAAGTAAATGTCATGCCCGTCGCACACGGGCCATCTCTGTTTGAAGCCTTCGAGCGCGTGCCCAACGACACGCTCGAGCGCATCCGTGAAGACATTGGTGACTGCACCCGCTGCCGCCTGTGCGAGCGCCGCAACAAAATCGTTTTTGGCGCCGGCAGCGCCGAAGCAGAGCTGGTGTTTGTCGGTGAAGGCCCCGGCCACGACGAAGATATTCAGGGCCTGCCCTTCGTGGGGCGCGCGGGAAAGCTTTTGACGGACATGATTGTCGCCATGGGATTGACCCGCGAAACAGTTTACATAGCCAACGTGGTGAAGTGCCGCCCGCCGGAAAACCGCGTCCCCGAGCGCGACGAAGTCGCCACCTGCGCGCCGTTCCTGTTGCGCCAATTGGAAGTAATCCACCCGAAAGTGATCGTCTGCCTCGGCAATGTCGCCGCGCAGAACTTGCTCGGCACCAACAAATCCATTTCCAGCTTCCGCGGACAGTGGTTTGATTTCCGTGGATCGAAACTTTTGGCCACCTATCATCCCGCCTATCTGCTGCGCAATCCCGCCGCAAAAGGTGATGTCTGGACCGACCTGAAAAAAGTTATGGTGGAGCTGGGGCTGCCCATCCCCAGGTCCTCGCCGAAGCGCTGACTGATTTTCCTCTGGCCTGCCTGATAGACTAGTTTCTCCAGATGCCACGCTACTGCGAAGTCGCGCTCACGGTGCCCCTGCGCACCACGTTCACCTATGCGGTGCCCGAGGCGCTCGCGGACGTAGTGCAGCCAGGATGCCGCGTGGCCGTGCCCCTTCGCAATCGGGTGATGTTCGGCGTGGTTCTCGATGTCACCGATCGTTTACCCGCCTTCGCGAAGGACGATTTCGGGAGCGGCAAACTCAAAATTAAAGAAATCGCGCACGTCCTCGACCCGCAGCCCGCTCTCAACGCAAAGTTGATCGAGCTGGGCCGCTGGGTCGGCTCCTATTACCTCGCGCCGCCGGGCGATGTTTTTCGAGCGATGCTGCCGCCGCTCACCGAGTTGCGCGCCGAGCGCATCCTGCGCATCACGCCCGCGGGCCGCGAGCGCCTCGCCGAACTTTCCTCAATGCAGAACCGCAGCGAAATGGAAGTCACCGAGCACGCGCTGCTGGAGCTGATGGAAATTGAAGGTGAGCCGCTGGCCATGCGCCGTCTGAAGAAATTGCCGGGCGGGGAAGCCGCTGCTGCAAGGCTTCTGAGACGCGGACAACTCGAAGCCGAGGAAGTCGCCCGTTCGCGCAAGTCAAGAATGCAGAAAATTATCGCCTGGAATCCTGCTGCGCCACCTGCATCCGGGGCAGCCTTCGAGAATGACACTCCGACTAGGAACTCTTCTCGCGGTGCGGCTGCCGAAGAACGCGTGCGCCGCATTCTCGCGGAAGAGACCGGCCCGCTGCCGCTCAAATTGTTGCTCGAACGCGCCGCCGTTTCGCGCATGCTCGTCGAGCGGATGCTTAAGCAGGGGAAGCTCAATGCGTGGGAAGAGATCGCCACCAGCGAGGACGATTTCTTCGATTCGGACTACTCCGCGCCCGCCAATGTGCTCAACGCGGATCAAGAGCATGCCGTCGGCGAAATTACCGCGTGGCTCGATCGAGGAGGATTCGCCGTGGGCCTGCTTCACGGCGTGACCGGCAGCGGCAAGACGGAAGTGTATTTGCGCGGAGTGCGCGAAGCGCTCGATCGCGGCCGCACCGCGATTGTTCTAGTACCGGAAATTGCACTCACGCTCTGGGCCGGACGAATTTTTCGCGCCTGGTTTGGCAATCAGGTGGCAGTGCTGCACAGCGCGCTGCCCGATGCCGAGCGGTCGCGTGAATGGTGGCGTGTCCGCCGCGGAGAAGCGAAGGTCGTGGTCGGCACGCGCTCCGCCGTGTTTGCACCCGTCTCCAATCTCGGCCTCATCATCGTGGACGAGGAGCACGAAGCCAGCTACAAACAGGAGGAGTCTCCGCGCTACCACGGAAGAGACACGGCAGTCATGCGCGCGAAACTAGAGTGCGCGGTGGTGCTGCTCGGTTCGGCCACGCCGTCGCTCGAAAGCTACCAGCACACCCGCGCTGGAAAATATTCGCTGTTGCGCATGGAGTCGCGCGTGGCGGGCCGCGAGCTCGCGCGCGTCGAAATCGTCGACATGCGCCAGGATTTCAAGAAAACGCATCGCGCTTCGGCCATCTCTTCCCGCTTGCGCGAGGCCATCACCGACCGCCTCGCCTCCCGCACGCAAACATTGGTGCTCATCAACCGTCGCGGCTACTCGTTTCTATCCATGTGCCGAAGTTGCGGCGCCGCGCTGCAGTGCCAGAACTGCAGTATCTCGCTCACCTTCCACAAGAAACGCCAGCTCATGATTTGCCATTACTGTGGTTTCACGCGCCCCGTAGTTAAAACTTGCCCGAAATGCAGCTCGGAATACATGTATTTCGTGGGAGAAGGAGCGGAACGCCTGGAAGAATCGCTGCGTGATTTATTTCCGCAAGCACGCATCGGACGGCTGGACCGAGACACGGTTCGCACCAAGCGCGAATATCAGAAAATCCTGGGCGCTTTCGCGACGGGAAAGCTGGACATCCTGGTCGGCACGCAAATGATCGCCAAGGGCCACGATTTCCAGCGCGTTACGCTGGTCGGAGTTGTTTCTGCCGATTTGCGCCTCGGCATGCCCGACTTCCGGGCGTCCGAGCGCACATTCCAATTGTTAACCCAGGTTGCCGGGCGCGCCGGACGCGGCGAACAACCCGGAGAAGTGTTAGTCGAGAGTTTTTATCCCGAGCATTTCGCCATCCAGGATGCGTCAAGGCAGGACTTCGAGGGTTTTTTCGAGCGCGAAGTGCGATTTCGCCGCCTGATGCACTACCCACCTTTCGCTGCGCTCGCCAACGTCTTGATCCGCGACCGCAAAGTGGAAAACGCCATTCGCTGGTCGCGCCAGCTTGCGGAATATTTCGCGCCGCTGGAAAAAGGTGGAGTCCGCGCGTTGGGTCCCGCCGCCGCGCCGCTGGCCCGCCTGAAGGGCGAGCATCGCTTCCAATTCCTGCTGAAATCGCCGCGTCGCGCCGCGTTGCACGAGGCCCTCGCAGGCGTCCTCGATTTCTGCGCCAAAAAACAAATCCCCGACAGCGCCATCATCCTCGACGTGGATCCCCTCAGCCTGTTTTGACCTTGGTTCGTGTAGCCCACCTCGGTTTGAAGAGGTGGGGATTTTCGTTGCAATCGCGCAGGGATGAGATTGGCAACGGCGTCTGTTATTGAAAGCGTCTTCGGGCTAACCAGCCGCGCATTCAGTGGCAGCAAGAACTCCCAGGGCTTCACATCGCCCTGGGCTATACAATCATTCAGGCAATTCGCGAAACGCAATCACGCCGCCGCGGCCTTTCGCTTGCGCCAAAACAAATATGCCGGGAGCCCCAGCAGCAAGATCACAATGCAACGTGAAGAGTCCTTCCAATCTGATCCGATTGCATTGATGACCACGGCCGCGGACGCCAGCACGAAAAGCAATGGGGTCCACGGGTATCCGGGCACGCGATACGGCAGTGT
>DATNHU010000255.1:0-6936 GCA_035604795.1 Candidatus Limnocylindrales bacterium | reverse complement strand
CCCAGCACCCAACGCCGGTTTCCGACGAAGAAGTGGTCACTGGGCCCGGTGGCGTGCTGCAAAATGCCGTAGTTTATATTTCAGACGACATGAGCAAATGGGCATTCACCGTTCCAACCGATCCCGCGAAGATCGACCAGAAGGGCTGCCTCTATCACCCCCACATCGTGACTATGATTGCGGGGCAAAATCTCGAAGTCACCAATAGCGACAACACCACTCACAATATTCACCCCATTCCGTCTGTCAACCGTGAATGGAACGAATCGCAGCCACCGGGTTCGGCGCCCTTGATGAAGGTGTTCGCTCGCCCTGAAGATGCCATCCCCGTGAAGTGCAATGTGCACCCCTGGATGAAGTCTTACATCTTCGCCATGAAGAATCCTTACTTCGCCGTATCGGGGGCGGACGGCAAGTACACCATCGGCAACGTTCCTCCGGGCACTTACACGGTTACTGTCTGGCAGGAAAAGTTTGGGACCAAGACTCAGAGCGTTACCGT
Source organism: Candidatus Limnocylindrales bacterium (assembly GCA_035604795.1). Classification (GTDB taxonomy): domain Bacteria; phylum Acidobacteriota; class Terriglobia; order Acidiferrales; family UBA7541; genus DASTCZ01. The sequence goes on along the minus strand of DATNHU010000255.1, from coordinate 6,434 downwards.
GGGGCCGAAGGAAACTAAGACGGTTGACGTTTCCATCAGCGCCGCGACAGGGGACTGACATTCATTTGGCGCGGCGGGGAAGTATGCGGCAAGAATGATTGCTGGAGCTTCCTTGCCGCGCGAAATTATTATGGGACCCAATTCGTATAACCGGGCATTGCATCGTTATGCCATCTTGATGTCCGTCCTTACGGGCGGATTGTTGACGGCAGGTGCGCTGGTCACTTCCAATGATGCGGGGCTATCCATTCCCGATTGGCCACTGGCGTACGGGTCCATGGTTCCGCCGTTTGTGGGGGGAATCCGGTACGAATTCAGCCATCGAGTATTTGCCGGGATTGTGACCACATTGACCGTGATTTTGGCCGCGTGGCTGTGGCGAAGCGAACCTCGGCGGTGGGTGCGCAATTTCGGATGGCTCGCGCTGGCTACTGTGGTCATTCAGGCGGTTATTGGGGGCTTGACCGTAATATTTCGCCAGCCTGTGGCGGTTTCTGTGGCCCACGCAACCGTTGCACAAGTTTTCTTTTGCTGCATGATTGGGCTGGCCCTGTTCACCAGTCGCTGGTGGCAGCAAGATCTTGCTCCTGTGGACGACACCGGCTCTCCTCAAGTGCGGACCCTTTCGATTCTTTGCGCGGCAGCCACATTTTTTCAACTTATCCTGGGCGCGGCATTTCGCCACAAGGGGTTTGGGATCGCGCCGCATCTGGTGGGTGCTGCGGTTGTAACTGCTTTGGTTTTCTGGATAGCGGGCGCGCTTCGCAACCGCTTTCCGTCCTCGCCCGTTTTTGTTCGCTGCCGGGTTCTGCTTCACGCGTTGATTGGGACTCAACTCCTGCTTGGCGGAGCAGCCTGGTGGTCGCGTCTTGCTTACCGCGATTTCCCTCAGCCAATGCCGGTGATGGTGACTTTCACCGTCGCCCACGTTGTGGTTGGGGCTATGACACTGGCAGGCACCGTTGTCGTGGCTTTGGTAAGCCATCACCTGCTTCACGAATCCCGGCGAGCGGTGGTCGCTCCCAGCCGCGCACAGGAAGCAATGTGATGAACACTGTCCGCGCCATTCCCGCAGCCACGACTTCGCGTCCGATGGCCTATTTGGCGCTGACTAAGCCTGACGTGTCGTTTCTTGTCGTCCTGACCACGTTGGCGGGTTTCTATCTTGGTTCCATTGGCTCGCTCGATTGGTTGCGCATGGCGCAAACGGTTTTCGGGACAACTCTCGTTGCGGCGGGCACATCCGCGCTCAATCATTTCATTGAGCGCGCCGCAGATGCACACATGCGCCGCACGGCTTCCCGGCCGCTTCCGGCGGGGCAATTGCGTCCGCGCGATGCCGCTATTTTTGGCGGGACGCTGGTAATTATCGGTACGGTTTACCTCGCGCTCGTCGCCGGCCCGCTCGGGGCTTTCCTGGCCTCGTTCACCTCGCTGAGTTATTTGTGCGTCTACACTCCTTTGAAGAAGCGCACCACCTTTGCCACCGCTGTAGGAGCCATTCCGGGCGCCATGCCGCCGTTGATTGGTTGGGTCGCTGCGCGCGGCACGCTTTCGCTGGAAGCCTGGCTGCTCTTCGCAATCATGTTTTTCTGGCAGTTTCCGCATTTCATGGCCATCGCCTGGATGTACCGCGAAGATTATTCGCGCGCGGGGATAAAAATGCTTCCCACCGTGGATCCCGGCGGCGACGCCACGTTTCGCCTGGTGATGGCCACGTCTATTATTCTTCTGCCGGTCAGCTTATTCCCGGCGATTTTAGGTTTTGCCGGCGTACGTTATTTCTTTGGCGCCATCATTCTGGGATTTGCTCTCATTCAATTGTGTATGTGGGCGTCTGCCCATCGCACCAACGTCCGCGCCAAGTGGCTCATGCACGCCACCGTCCTGCATCTCCCTCTGCTTCTGGGGCTCATGATGCTTGACAAGGTTCAGCGCTAGCGCGGTTTTCACTTTGAGGAAGACTCGACAGGAGACTCGAAGAATATATTTATGAGCGCTAAGCACGGAATTCTCGGCGTTGTGGCCATCGCACTGATCACCCTACTGATTTCGTTCGCCGGCGTGATCTCCGATTTTGTCCTGGGCCTGGCACGTGACATTGATGGTCTGCTGCTTCTTTCCGTGAGCCTTATGACCGCGCTGATTTTTGCCGCCATGCTTTACGTCGTAGCCAAACAGGCCGGGTGGATCGGTGGAGATAAATCAGCGGCCGGTGCTCCGTCTCCATCCGGTGAATCAAAGACAGCGCCTGCTGCGTCCAAGTAATCGGTCTACTTACTCACCGTGTTCTCTCAAGCCGCCCTAAACGCCTCCCTCAATGCCCTGAGCGCCGTTCTGCTTTCGGTTGGATTCGTCATGATTCGCCGGCGCCGCATCCGTGCCCATCGGGCTTGCATGTTGTCCGCGTTCTTTGTTTCCACTGCGTTCCTGATTTCCTATGTCACCTATCACATCCGTGTGGGCAATGTTTTGTTCCAGGGCCAGGGATGGATCCGTCCCGTCTATTTCACCCTGCTGATTTCGCACGTCACACTGGCCATCGTAATTCTTCCGCTCGCACTCATCACGCTGTCGCGCGCTCTGCGTGAACAATTTGACCGTCACCGGCGCATCGCTCGATGGACTCTTCCGCTGTGGCTCTATGTCTCTGTCACTGGAGTCATCGTTTATGTCATGCTGTATCATCTCTACGCTCCACCACACGCATGACCGACGCTACAAATCCGGGAAGGGAAGCGGCCGGCAACGGCCCGCCTCGCGCGGATTCGGACTCCACAAACGAAACTCAACCCTCACCAAAGAAGCCAAAGAAGGCGGTTCCGCAGCGCTGGCTGATCGTGGTGCTGGTCCTTACGTTTGCGTTCGTGTTGATGCCGTATCTCTTCTGGCAGGCAACCTGGTTTGGGCGGCCGCTCGACGACGCGCAAATGGCCAAGGCCTTTGCGGACACTCAGCAGCCGCGTGAGGCCCAACACGCGCTCTCGCAGATTGCCGATCGCATGGAGAATGCCAATCCCGCGACGCGCGCTTCTGCGAAGTCGTGGTATCCCCAGGTGGTGGTTATGGCCTCCAGCAGCGAAAGCGCATTGCGGTCAACCGCTGCTTGGGTGATGGGCAAAGATCCAACTTCACCTGAATTCCACCAGGCGCTCACGAAACTCAGCACCGACAGTGATCCGATGGTGCAGCGCAATGCCGCGCTCTCATTGGTGCGCTTCGGCGATACGTCAGGACATGACTTGATTGTCAGCATGCTGAAGCCGTGGGTGCTCTCTTCGCCGGCAACCGGGAAATTGGCCGAAAGGCTTACGGTTAGCGAGGCCGTTAATGTGGGTACATTGGTGGGGAGGATTGAAAACACAGGAGATAAGGTTGAAATCCGAACCAAAATGCCCGGGACGCTCGATCTGTGGCTCGTCAAGGACGGAACGGAAGTTTCCGCCGGTCAACCTATCGCCGAGCTAGATCCGGGCTCTGACGTGGTCCTAAACGCGCTGACGGGCCTTTATTTCATCGGCCGGCCAGATGACATCTCGGCCATTGCACCTTACACGCGGGGAGTGCCTGGCATGCCCCCCAGCGTCGCCCAGCAAGCCCAAATGACCCTGAACGCCATCCATTCCCGCCCAGCTTCTGCCGCGACACCCACAACCACGCCAGGGGCCCATTAATACGCGAGCGCTACGCTAAGCACTAAAACGGCAGAGCGCCGTTCTCAGCTTCAAACTCGGCCAGTGGGACCATGTCAATCGCGTCCCAGGGGCAACCCTCCAGGAACGCTCCATCCGGGCCTTTGCTGGTACACAGCTTGCAACCGATGCAGAGCAGAGGGTCCACCACGATGCGCCCGAATGGAGGATGATCCTCATCCGGAACCCAGTACATGCAATCGGCGACCGGGCAATAGTCCACGCAAGCGGGCGAGCCAGAGCAGCCGGTGCACTGCTCATTGATCACCGCCAGGATGTGCGGCTTGCGCTTCCTCTGGGTGGTCGTTCCGGTTGATATCGGGTAGGATTTGACGACCTCGCCGGGTTCATATTTTGCCGCTGTTGCCGATCCATCCGCCATGCAGTCTCCTCCGAATGCGACTGACTAAAGATCCATTTTGGTTGACTCCATCGGGCAAGTCAACTGCGAGATCCAACCCTCTTTTTCAATCAAGCTGTATTCATCGCAGCAATCACAGCATCCGTGAATTGCTTCGTGGTGGCTTTGCCCCCGACGTCGGCCGTCAAAGTCTTGCCCTCGTGATACACGGCCTGGAGCGCGCGTTCGATGCGTCGCGCCGCAGCTCCTTCGTTTAAGTAATCAAGCATCATGATCCCGCTCAAGATAATTGCCGTGGGATTGGCGATGCCCCGGCCTGCGATATCGGGCGCCGTGCCATGTACCGCCTCAAAAATCGCCGCTTCCTTGCCGATGTTTCCGCTGGGAACCACTCCCAATCCGCCGACTAGGCCGGCCGCCAAATCGCTGACCACATCGCCATACAGATTGGGCAGCACCAACACCTCAAACTGCTCGGGCCTCATCACCAACTGCATGCAGGTATTGTCCACAATCAGTTCCTGGTATTCAATCTCCGGGAAATTCCTGGCCACATTCCGCACCGAGTTCAGGAATAAGCCGTCGGACAGTTTCATGATGTTTGCTTTGTGGATGGCATGAACTTTCTTGCGGGCGTGCTTCCGCGCGTATTCGAATGCAAATATCGCGATTCGCGTGGAGGCCCTCTCCGTGATGATCTTCAGGCTCTCCACAACTCCGGGCACGACGGTGTGCTCGAGCCCAGCATATAAATCCTCGGTATTCTCGCGGACGATGACCAGATCCACGTGGTCCCAGCGCGATTTGACGCCTGCCAGATTCTTCACCGGCCGCAGATTGGCGTAAAGTTCCAGCTCTTTTCGCAGGCCAACATTGATGCTGGGCGCGCCCTCGGCAATGGCGGTGGCCATCGGGCCCTTTAATCCAACTCCGTTCCGGCGAACGGACTTCACGGCTTCCCATTGCGAAAAATCATTGAATGACTTGCCAGCAGGTGGTTGCGCGGGGATTTCTTCCCACTCGACACAAACTCCGGACGCGTCGATCACTCGCCGGGCTGCTTGGGAGACTTCGGGGCCGATGCCGTCGCCGGGGATAAGAGTCACGCGATGAGTCATGGAGGATTTCAATTTTACGGGAAAGGGATTGCGATGTCGAACGACCGCATTGAAGCGATGTCAGGACGAAAAAAAAGGGGAAGGCCGCGTGGCCTTCCCCTTTTTTGCAGCGGATTGGTGAAATCCGCCGGAAGAGATTAGAAGATGATCCGGGCGCCCAACTGCATCGCGCGGGGAGCATTGGCTTGGCCGCCGACTGAGCCCCAAGCTACTGGATTGTTCACGTCGAAGCTCGCATCTCCGTATACGACGTGGTTGAAAACGTTCGTGAAGATAACCTCGAAGTTGGCACTGACGCGCTCACTGATCTTGATGTTCCTGGTGAGTTTTGCGTCAACGTTCCAATAGGAGCGGCCGTAGATTGGCGCGACACCTGAGTCCTTGGTATCGATACCCAGGATCGCAGGACGCGTTGCGTTGAAGGAAGCCGCTTGAGCGGCTGAAGTTGGAAAGATGCAGAGTGGGGCGCAATTCGCCTGGAATGTAGATAGAGTCCCACTTGTAGGCTGGAGCAGGTTGGTCGCCTCACCGGGGTAAAAGCTCGCCGCACTGGAGGAATGGCATAGTTCGTTGGTGAAGAAGTTGGCGGCATCCGCTGAACCGTAGGATTGGCCCTCGCTTTCCAGGCCGCAGTAGAGCGGACCGCCGCTGCCGATCGTGATTACCGGTGCCAGGCTCCAGCCACCAAGAATGTGGCCGATAAGCCCTTTCTGGGCCTTGTAGAACGGAAGGTCGTAAATCTCGATGGAGTTGAATACGAACCTACGGTCAAAGCTCTGTGCACCATACATTTCGGCAACATTGTAAGCATCGTTAGTTGTGTATTCACTGGTGGCCTGGACGAAAGCTCCCGTACCAAGTGCCTTGCTGTAAGTAAACGTCGACTGAGAGCTTATTCCGTGCCAGTTACTCGCTTTCACGGTTATGAAGGCGGCGTTGTAGTTCCCGAAACCAACGCTGGCGTTGACGCCGACGCCGCTGGACACCTGTCCAGTACCCCCGAACGCCGAAGTATTAATCGGGCTATTCAGCATGCTGCGCATGAACTGAAAGCCCGGAAGGGTCGTCTGCGTGCCAAAAGGCGAGGTCGACCCATTAGCGTTTAAGCAACCGGCTCCAGTTTGGCAAATGGGCCCGCCGCCGATGCCACCCTTATCCAGTTGTGACCACAGGGTCCAAACTTGCTGGCCCGCGAAGTTATTGAATTGCTTGGAGACCACAGCGGCGGTGCAACTTGAAAAGCCGGTGCAGTAACCAGTTCCA
>DATNHU010000254.1:0-5799 GCA_035604795.1 Candidatus Limnocylindrales bacterium | reverse complement strand
GTGCAGGAGGAGGCACGGCGCTCTGAGAGACTCGCAGCGCTTGGCCAGATGTCCGCCGGGTTGGCGCACGAAATTCGCAATCCACTCGGCGTGATCAAAGGCTCGGCGGAAATGCTTACGAAAAAGGTTCAGGACTCGAATCCTCTGGCGGCCGAATTGGCCGGCTACATTTCCACCGAGGTAAACCGCTTGAGCGCCCTCGTCGCGCGGTTCCTGGATTTTGCGCGCCCGCAGGCCCTGGAACTCGTTCCCGGAAACGTCAGCGAAGTCGTGGATCGGGCGCTTGCTGCCGTGACCGCGGAGCGCCCTGACGCCAAAGTTGTCATCGAACGCAGGTACACCGAGGGTTTGCCGCAGGTGCGTATGGACGATCGCCTGGCCGAACAGGTATTCCACAATCTGGCGCTCAATGCCTATGAAGCCATGGAGCCAGACGGAGGAATTCTGCGCGTGGAAATTTCTGATGCGCGCCGCGAAGCGGGCGAGGGAGTGGAAGTCACTTTGCTTGACAGCGGGCCTGGCATTCCTCCGGAGATATCCGAGCAAATCTTTAATCCGTTTTTCACAACGAAGAAAACAGGGGTCGGCCTGGGTCTGGCCATCGTCTCAAAGATTGTGGACGAACATCATGGCTCCTTGCGCCTGGTAAGCGAATCGGGTTGCGGCGCGTGTTTCCGCGTTTTTTTCCCTTCCGCGGAGATTTCCGCGCCCGCGTCAACTGGTTCGCAACCACGCGCCTCCTGATACCATACGACGAACATGCCCGCGATATTGATTGTCGAAGACGAAGCCAAGATGCGCCGCCTGCTGGAGCTGAACCTCGCCGAGGAAGGCTGGACCACTTTCTCTGCCGGCGACGCCGAATCAGGATTGAAGATCTTCCGCCAGGAAACCGTGGATCTTGTCCTTACGGATTTCAAACTCCCTGGCATGAACGGTCTAGAACTTCTGAAGGCCATCCGTCACGGCAACTCCGAAACTCCGGTGGTGATGATGACCGCCTACGGCAACGTAGAAACGGCAGTTGAGGCCATGAAAAATGGGGCCAGCAACTATGTGCTGAAGCCATTTTCTCTTGAAGAGATCAAGCTTGTCGTGCACAAAGAGCTTGACGTCCGTCAGTTGCGCGCAGAAAACCGAACTCTGCGGGAAGAGCTTGGCCATCGCTATGAGTATCCGAACATCGTTGCTCGCAGCCCGCAGATGCAGGAGGTGCTTGCGGCCGTCGAGCGTGTTGCCCCAACAAATTCCACGGTCTTGATCGGCGGAGAAAGCGGAGTAGGCAAGGAGCTTCTCGCGCGTGCCATTCACCAGCGTTCGCGGCGGTCTACCGGGCCATTCGTCAAAATCAATTGCACCGCCATCCCCGAAAACCTTCTGGAGAGCGAATTATTCGGCTACGAAAGAGGCGCGTTCACTGGAGCGACCGCCAGCAAGCCCGGAAAATTTGAGCTGGCCGACAAGGGCACGTTGTTTCTCGACGAAATCGGCGATGTCCCCGCGGCGACGCAGGCCAAGCTTCTGCGCGTCCTGCAGGAGCGCGAATTTGAGCGGTTGGGTGGAACGCGCACTATCAAAGTGGACGTGCGGTTAATCGCCGCCACAAACCGCGATCTTCGCGCGGCGCTCGAGGACGGAACTTTCCGGCAGGACCTCTATTACCGCCTCAACGTGGTTCCGATTGATGTGCCGCCGCTTCGCAGCCATAAGGAAGACATCCCCGGGCTGGTGGAATTATTTCTTGAGAAGAATCGGAAGAACTTCGGCAAATCAATTCGTGGAGTGGCTCCGCAGGCTTTGCAGCTTTTGACGAGTTTCCACTGGCCGGGCAATGTGCGCGAACTGGAAAATATTATTGAACGCTCGGCTACTTTTGCCAAAGGCGAGCTGATCGAACCGCAGGACATTCACCTCGATTCGGAGCCAGGGAAGTCTCCGAGCTCTACTCCGAATTTTCTGCCAGAGGGAATGACGCTCGACCAATGGGAAGACGAAATGATCCGTGAATCGCTGCGCCGATCGGGTGGCAACAAGAGCCAGGCCGCGCGCTTGCTCGGGCTTTCACGCAATGCTTTGCGCTATCGCCTCACCAAGATTGGCATCTCCGACGAACCCGCGGAGGAGGAATAAGTCCATTCTTCACTGTCAATCGCCCCTGGCCGAAATCCACCACCTCTGGTTGAAAGTCACCGTGTTTGTACAGCATTATTAGTCGCCTTGAATCCAAGCTCCTCGTAAATATCTCATTTATAGTGACTTAGGGAGATTCCTCAGACGGCGAATATTGGCCATCGTTGTGCAATTACTTGTTTGGGCTGCCGGATGTCTCTGTCAGAGGAGTTTATCTCACAGACCCGGTCAGCCGGATTCGAGGTGGGCCATGAAACGATTTTGCGGAATCCTTGGCGTCCTACTGATGGCTTCATTTGCCGCAGGGCGGTCCAGCGCGCAGGCGGGACCTCCGCCTGTTCAAGGTCAAGGCGTGCCACCGGCACAATCCAGTCAAACTGACCAGGACGCGCAGACGCAAAAGGATCCGAATCAGGGAGTCGCACGCATCAGCTTGATCCAAGGTGACGCGTCGACGCAGCGCGGCGACTCGGGCGACTGGATGGCCGCGGCATTAAATGGCGCGGTTGTTTCCGGCGACAAAGTTTCCACGGCAGATGGCGCGCGATTGGAGTTGCAACTCGACTTCGCCAACATTCTTCGCCTCTCTGGAAATACCGAGGCCGACATCGCCGACTTCACCCACAATCACATTCAATTACAGATTGCGCAGGGCCTGATTGACTACACTGTATTAAAAACCAATCAGGCTGACCTGGAAATTGACACTCCCAATGTTGGCGTCCAGCTCCTTCGCGAAGGCACTTATCGCATACAGGTGAACTCCGCCAATGAGACGGTGGTAATCGTCAGGGATGGCGAGGTTGAATTATCCACCCCAAGCGGAAGCATCAAAGTAGACAAGGGTGAGATGGCCACCATTCGTGGCGTTGGGACGGATGCGGAATACAAGAAAAGTGATGCGTCCTCGAAAGACGACTGGGACAAGTGGAATGAAGATCGCGACCGCGCAATGGAAAAGGCCCAGAGTTGGAAGCACGTCAATCCTTACTACACCGGTGCAAACGATTTGGACAACAACGGCACTTGGAGCGAAGCGCCCGACTATGGGCAGGTCTGGACACCCAATCAGGGGCCGGACTGGGCCCCCTACAGCGATGGTAATTGGGTTTGGGAGCCGTATTACGGTTGGACATGGGTGTCTAATGAGCCTTGGGGCTGGGCCCCCTATCACTACGGCCGCTGGTTCCAATACGGCGGTGCGTGGCGCTGGTGGCCGGGGCCTGTCTATGCCGGATATGAACCAGAATGGGCGCCTGCGTATGTTTCCTTCTTCGGATATGGCGCTGGAGGATTCGGCCTCGACTTTGGTTTCGGATTTGGATTCGGGAACATCGGCTGGCTCCCGATTGGGCCATGCGATCCGTTCTTCCCCTGGTGGGGATGGGGCGGCGGATTCGGATTTGGTTTCTTCGGCTTCCACGACTTCGATAGGTTCCGTTGGGGCGGACGTGATTGGGATGATTTCCACAATCGATTCCCCGGCGGGCGTCGTCCGCTCGCTGGACGGTTTGATGAGCGGTTCTCCAACTTCCGCCAAGCTCCGAATAATCCGCACATTCTCCACGGCGTATCCTCGGTCCGCGCGAATCAATTCGGGCACGGCCCGGTCATAGCCAAGCGGGGCATTACGATGAATGATTTCAACGGGGCTCACGGGGTAAGCCGCAGCATGCCTGTAGTTCCGACGCGGCAGAGCCTTTCGCCGACATACCGGGCGGCCAATCCGTCAACGATTCACAGCAATGCACCGACTCGCTTCTTCGGTGCGAAGACCCAACAGAATGGTCAACAACGGACAAATTTCAATGACCAGGCAGGCCGCATTCAGCAAGCGTTGCACGGCAACGGCGGAAATTCTACTCTGCAGCGCGGCGGCGCAATTGGTCTCGGGTCCGGCAACGGGCAATCGAGACAGCCCGTGACCTCAACCAAACCGCTGGGTGGAAATAACAATCGGCCTGGCGGGGCGCCCGTCAACGGGACACAAGCTAATAAAGGAACCACCAACACCAATGGTTTCCAGCGCTTCAATGGTCCCAACCAAAACGGTTCAACTCTGAATCGAGGCGGCGCAGGAAACACGCAGATCGATCGGCCACCCGCAGCAAGATCATTTGAAGGGCAGGGAGCCGAGCAGCGAGCGCAACAGGGACAGAACCAGAACGGGTTCCAGCGCTTCAGCGGTCAGCCGAATCAACAGCCGACGCAGCCGAGATTTCAAGGCGGGCAGCAACCCGTGCGTCCGACGTATGGCGGCAACTCAGCGACGAATTCACGCCCGCCACTTAACATGCGAAGGCCAATCATTAACAACAATAACCGCGTACCGAGCGGCGGTTATGGCGGGTACCGTCCGCCTTCCAATGGAGGGTACCGCCCACCTAGTCCTACTCCCAGCCGTCCAAGTTATGGCGGTGGTGGAAGTGTCGGACGCCCAAGTGGTGGTGGAGGGGGCGGTCCCCACGGAGGTGGTGGTGGAGGTGGCTCCCACGGTGGCGGTGGTGGCGGCGGGCATCACCACTAAGTCAGGCCATCAACCAATAGATTGATCTCTCTGCCCACAAATAAACGGCGCGGCTGACTCCCCACTGAGTCACCGCGCCGTTTATTATTGTCCTTTGACGGAGTCCGAAGTCAGCCCGCCGACGGTTACGGCTTCACGGATCTGCGAGAAAATATCCTTCAATGCACTGGGACTGTGCGGAAGCAGGAGCGTGTTGCTTTTGCCTGTGCCGCCGATCTCCTTGAGCGTGTCGAAATATTGCGTCATCAGGACCAGGGCCATCACGTCGTTAGGGGTGGAGCCCTTCACCACTTCCTGGAATTTCTCCACCGACTCCTGCAATCCGGAGATAATCGCCTTGCGCTGATTGGCAATTCCTTCACCTTGCAGCCGTTTCGATTCCGACTCCGCTTCGGCTTTTTTCACGGCCAGTGTTTTTTCCGTTTCGCCGCGGGAGATGGCTGCTTCGCGCTCGCGCGCCGCGGCGTTGATGTCATTCATCGCTGCCTTCACCTTTTCGTCAGGCACGATGTCGGTGACCAGCGCTTTGACGATCTTGTACCCGTAACTCTCCATGGTCGCATCGAGCTCTTGCTGGACCTGCGTGGCTATGTCCTGTTGGCTCAGAAACGCCTCATCAAGCTTCATCTTCGGGACATGCCCGAGAATCACGTTATAAACGTAGGATTCAATTTGCTGAGCAGGGCTGGCCAGCTTGTAGTAAGCATCCTGTTCCTTGCCGGGCACGATTTGGAATTGAATGGCCACAGGGATTTTCACGAAAACGTTGTCACTGGTCTTGGTTTCAATTTCCACACTTAATTGGCTGATTCGCATGTTCAATTTGCGGACCGTTTCAATGAATGGAATTTTGAACCGCAGCCCGGGTCCGACCACACGCGAAAACTTGCTAAAGCGCTCCACCATTCCGCGCTCGGCCGTATTCACGGTATAAACCCCTGAGAGTAGAAAGAGTAGCCCAATAAAAATCAGAAACAGAAGACCGTAGCTAAGACCAAGTACTTCACCCATCGCTTCCTCCTCAAAGGGATTCTCATTCCGTGAATTCGCCGATTTCGGCTCTTCAGTGTGTGGGAAGCATAACTGGAGACCCTTCACGGTTCCAGAACAAACTTATTTGCGGTGGGCTTCAATCCGCTGGG
>DATNHU010000253.1:0-4517 GCA_035604795.1 Candidatus Limnocylindrales bacterium | reverse complement strand
GCGAACGGGAAGCCCGTCCGCGAAGTTGCCATGCCAGCCATCGGCACGGCTCTTGGCTTGTTCGGTCGGTGGGCCAGCTCAGAGACTTTTTATTATTTCGCGTCCTACTTCGTGCCTGGAACTGTATACCGGTACGACCTGAACACTGGCGCGCAAAGCGTATGGTACAAGCCGGACGTGCCGGTCAAGAGCGATGAGTTTGAGGTTCGTCAAGTGTGGTTCAACTCGAAAGACGGAACACGCGTGCCGATGTTTGTGGCACACAAGAAGGGGCTGAAGTTGGATGGCTCCGCGCCGGCGCTCCTTACAGGCTAAGGAGGATTCAATGTCAGCGAGACTCCTTTCTTCAGTTCATCTGCCGTGGTGTGGATGGAGCAAGGAGGAATTTTCGCGGACGCGAACATTCGCGGAGGAGGCGAATTCGGTGAGAAGTGGCACCAGGCCGGCATGCATGAAAAGAAACAAAATGTTTTCGACGATTTCATTGCCGCGGCAGAATGGTTGATTGCCAGCCACTACACCAGTCCTTCCAAGCTTGCGATCCGCGGCGGGAGCAATGGCGGGCTGCTGATGGGTGCCATGATTACACAGCGGCCGGATTTATTCGCCGCGGTGCTGTGCCAATTCCCTCTTCTGGACATGCTGAGATACCAGAACTTTCTGGTGGCGCGGTATTGGATTCCTGAATATGGTTCGGCGGAAAGTGCCGACGAGTTCAAATACATTTACGCCTATTCGCCCTATCAACACATCAAGCCGGGGACGAAGTATCCCGCAGTAATGTTTGTTACCGGCGATTCCGACACGCGCGTGGCGCCGCTGCATGCGCGGAAGATGGCCGCGTTGATGCAGGCTTCTGCGGCTCCAGGGCGGCCCATCCTGCTTAAATACGATACGAAGAGTGGCCATTCCGGAGGAGACCCTGTGACGAAAACGGTTGAAGATGTCACGGACGAACTAAGCTTCTTGTTCTGGCAGGTAGGAGGAACGCCAAAGTAGTTAATTCCCTTCCCTTGGAGAAATTCGGAGCGGTTGAAGATTTCGCTTGACATATTCTTATATGGGAATATATTATTCCCATTCAGATGGGAAGGTGATAACGAACGTGCCGCGGGCCACAACCAATTCCGACGCTTTCAATGCCGTGGCCGAGCCGCGCCGCCGCCAAATCTTGACGCTGCTTACGATCCGGGAACATCCTGTGGGGGAAATTGTCATTGCCCTCCGTCTGGCCCAGCCCTCCGTTTCCAAACATTTGCGCGTTCTGCGCGATGTGGGCCTGGTTCGAGCGCACCGCAAGGGCCGCCGCGTGCTCTATCGCACCAACGCCGCCGCCATCCGCCCGTTGCATGAATGGACCAAGACATTCGAGCGCTTCTGGGAGCATCAATTGCTACGCATCAAGGAGCGCGCGGAGGCAACAACTCAGAAGTCTCATCCAGCATTGCCAAATCACAAGGAGGAAACATGAGTCCAGCAACGCCAGCACCAGCAGTTGAAAACCTGATCCTGAATATTTCGCAAGAAATTCAGGTACACGCACCGCTTGACGTCACCTTTGCCGCTCTGCTTGAACAGCTCGGCCCAGCCGGTGACACACCGGAGGGCAAGCCCATGCCGATGAAACTCGAAGCTTGGCCCGGAGGCCGTTGGTATCGCGACCTGGGTGACGGCAATGGGCATTTCTGGGGGAACGTGCAAGCCATCAAACGGCCAACACTGCTCGAAATCAGTGGACCGCTGTTCATGTCATTTGCCGTCATATCCAATATTCAATACCGGCTGAGTGAAATCCCCGGTGGCACGCTCATCGCATTTCACCATTTCGCCCTTGGGGCAATTCCGGATGATTATCGGCAAAACATCGGCACGGGCTGGACGCACATCATCAACAACGTTCGCACACGCGCCGAAGCCTTGCGCGGAAAATAAATTACCGAATAATTTTGTTGAACAATTTGGCGCATGCAAAAACTGAGTCCTTGAGAGGAGACACAGAATGGTACCAATGGTCGAACCAATCTATAACGAATTCCGCGAGGAAATGCCCGCTACACGGCGTCTGCTCGAAAGGGTCCCTGCCGACAAGCTGGCCTGGAAACCGCACCCGAAATCCAGGTCGCTAGGTGAGTTGGCCACGCACGTCGCGAATATCCCAGGAATGGTCGAGCGAATTGCCAATCAGGATGAGTTTGCGCCGGGAAGCATCGCGCTGGGGACGATGAACAGCGTGGAAGAAATACGTGCCGCGTTTGAGAAAAATGCCCGCGCCGGAGAAGAAACCCTGAGCAATATGACCGAGAAAACCGCTTCAGGCAGTTGGCGGCTGGTTTTCAAAGGGAAAGAGATCTTCAAGAAGCCGCGCGTCGAGGTGTTGCGAACGAATGTGTTGAATCATTTGTATCATCATCGCGGGCAACTGGGGGTTTATCTCCGTTTGTTGGATGTGCCGGTTCCTGTAGTTTATGGACCAACAGCGGACGAAAATCCCTTCCTCTAATAACAGCCGTCGAGTTCTTTCTACGCCCGAAGATCATCGAAGGCGGCCGAGTTGGCCGCCTTCAATTTGTCCGCTGATTCCCTTTTCTCAAATACGGATTGATTTCCTTGACCCCAGCGTGGCGCGTAAGTATGCTCCGCGCAATCCTAGTCGTATGCCCTGACACCCGGCCCTGGAACAGGAACTCCAATCTCGAGGAGAACTGCGCATGGGGAAAATGTACGCGGTCGTCGTTGGGTTTGTTCTGCTCTTGGTCGGGATCATCGGGTTTGTGACAGGTGACGCAGGAATAATGGGATTGCACTTCAGTCTTGCCCACAACGTCATTCACGTGGTCAGTGGATTGGTCGGCCTGGGGGCCGGGTTAGGAGCCGGCGAAAAAGGCGGGCGAGCGTTCGCCCAGGTTTTTGGAGTTGTCTATACGATTGTGGCGATCATTGGATTTGTCGGCGCGCCGCAAATAATTGTGGATATGTTGAATCTGAACCTGCATTACAACTTGATTCACCTGGTCGTTGGGGTGCTCGGGTTGGCAGCGGGATTCATGGGAGGCAGCGCCCGGGCTGGGTCTTGATGGGATTATGTGCGTCGATGGTCTCAGCGCGGCTCCCGCGAAGTGGAGGGAGCCGGGCTTGTTTGAAGGTCTCTCAGCAGGAGTTCATGCTCACATCTTGGCAACTTGCGCTGGACGTGACATGATTCGCTTCATTCAATGTTGAAGTCTGGAGAATCATCCAACATGAAACGCCATGCCCTTGTTATTTGTGCCGCGCTGGCTCTCGCGCCAGTAATTTCTGCTCCATTGGACGGCGCTCAGTCGAAGCGCGCAATGACCTTCGACGACCTCATTTCCATGCAGCGTGCCAGCGATCCGCACGTCTCACCCGATGGAAAGTGGGTGGCCTTTACGGTGGCCACTCCCGATAAGGAAGCTAACCGCAACGCATCGAATATCTGGATGGTTCCCGCGAATGGGGGCGCGACTAAGCAGCTGACAAGCAGCGGACATGATTCCACGCCCCGCTGGGCACCCGACGGAAAGCGCATCGCATTCATTTCTTCCCGTGATGGTGAGGCACAGATTTATTTCATTGCCGTGGAGGGAGGCGAAGCGTCGCGCGTGACCAACATCGCCAGCGGAGTTGATAATTTCCTTTGGGCGCCGGATGGCAATTCGCTGGCTTTCACTTCGGGCGTTTTCCCCGATTGCAAGGACGATGCTTGCAACAAGGCCCGCATCGATGCTGCCGCGAAGAGCAAGGTCAAGGCGCATGTGGCTGAGCACCTGCTCTACCGGCACTGGACACATTGGAACGACACCCGCCGGAGCCATTTATTTGTCATGCCGGTGGATGGCGGTGCGCCGCGCGACCTGATGCCGAGCGCTGACTACGATGCCCCTCCCGATTTTCGTGGAGAGGCAGCCGACATTGCATTCGCTCCGGATAGCAAGGAACTCTGTTTTGTTGCGATCACCGATCCCATGGAGGCAGTCAGCACGAATGGCGACCTGTTCATCGTCCCTCCAGATGGCTCGGCTGGCCCCAAGCGAATCACGGAAAATCCGGGCTATGACGGGCACCCCGTTTATTCACCCGACGGAAAAACAATCGCCTATCGCGCGCAGCTTACCGCTGAAGATGAATCCGACCGCTGGCGGCTGTTCATTTACGATCGCGCGAGCGGCCATCGCACAAATCTGACGGAGGGGTTCGACCGCAGCGTGGACAACCTGATCTGGTCGCCAGACAGCCAGACTATTTATTTCACGGCGGAGGAGCACGCCGAAGCCCCAATCTATGCCATCCCGGCACAGCAGGGAGCAACACCTCGCACGATTATCGGCGAAGGATTTAACACCGAACTCTCTTACAGTGGCGCCGGGCGAATGTTTGTTTTCACCAGGTCGACTCTGATGGCCCCCTCTGAGGTTTTTACTACCGGCTCAGGCGGAGGGCGCGTCAGGCAAATAACGCACATTAATGATGCGCGGCTCGCGCCACTTGATATGGCCAAG
>DATNHU010000252.1:0-4476 GCA_035604795.1 Candidatus Limnocylindrales bacterium | reverse complement strand
CACGCGGGTCATCACCCAGGCAAAGGCGCGAATGAAAAGCTGCATCACACCGATGTGATAAAGAAACGCAAAAACGGCCGCAATGAAAATAATGGCGGGCAGCACCTGGAACGCGAAGATGAAACCGAACGAGGAAGGTTTCATGCCCAGGCCGCCGAACACGAAGGTGGATCCGGCGAAGGCGAAACTCAGCAGTTTGTTTACGGCGTCACCCAAATACTGAAAGATGGCGCGGCCCACTTCAAATTTCAGCACGAACACGCCAAAGACAAGCTGAAGGCCCAGGCCCCATAGCACCGTTTTTACCCGGATGGCCTTACGCGCCGTGCTGAAAAGATAGGCCAAGCCAAGCAGGAACATCATGCCGAGCACTCCCGCGAATCTTTCCATGCTGTCTCCTTATGCGCTGAATCCCAAAGACCTGAAAAGCAAGCTTATGATCCGCCGAGAATTCTGCGGATCAGCGGGCGGGGAGCTGGAGCGCTGTCCCCAATCTCGAAGCTGGAGGCAATCATTTCCGTGGCTTCCGCGAGTTTCGTCTGCGAATTGTAATGGATTGTGACCAGTTTTTCTCCGGCCAGCACGCGATCGCCGATGCGCTTGTGGAATTCCAGCCCGACGCCATGGTCGATGGCGTCTTCCTTCTTTTCGCGGCCGCCACCTAGCATGGCCAACGCGATCCCGAACTGCAGGCAATCCGTGTCGCGAATGTATCCGGGCTTGGGGCTCAGGATGTCCGCGCGATTTCGCGCCAGGGGAAGCAGGGAAGTGTCGTCCACAACGCGAGCATCCCCGCCTTGAAGTTTGATCCCCTGGCGGAATTTCTCCAGCGCTTGCCCGGTGGTGATCATCTTCTTTGCGAGAGCCCGCCCATCATTGACGGAGGCCGTGCGTTCACCGAGATAGAACATCCAGGCAGAGAGTTCCAGGCTAAGCTCGCGCAAATCGCTCGGGCCTTTTCCTTTCAACACATCAATCGATTCGATCACTTCGTGAGAATGGCCTGCCATGCGCCCCAGCGGTTGCTCCATATCGGTGATCAGCGCAACGGCCTTCTTGCCCATGCGTTGCGCGGTTTCCACCATCACTTCGGCAAGATGAACGGCGTCTTCTTCACTGGGCATGAAGGCGCCCGAACCGGTCTTCACATCCAGGACGAGCGCGTCAATGCCTTCGGCGAGTTTCTTGCTCATGATGGAAGCGCAGATGAGGCCGATGTTTTCGACCGTGGCAGTGACGTCGCGGAGGGCGTAAATCTTCTTGTCCGCCGGAGCGATTTCCGCCGTCTGCCCGATTAGCGCCATGCCGCACGCGCGCAGCACGCGCCGAAATTCCTCCAAAGTGAGCGCCGTATTGAATCCCGGGATCGCTTCCAGCTTGTCCAGCGTCCCGCCGGTGTGGCCCAGCCCGCGACCGCTAATCATCGGGACCGTGAGGCCGCCGGCCGCCACAATCGGCGCCAGGATCAAGGAGGTCTTATCGCCCACGCCGCCGGTGGAATGCTTGTCCACCTTCTTGCCGGGAATGTCGGCGTGGCTGACCACTTCACCGGAATGCAGCATCACTTCCGTCAGGGCGGCGAGCTCCGCCCGGTTCAAGCCGCGAATCCACGCGGCCATCAGCCACGCGGCCATCTGGTAGTCGGGAATGTCGCCTTTGGTGTAGCCGGAAATGAGGAACTGGATTTCCTCGAGGGAATGTTCCCCGGAATCGCGTTTCTTTCGGATGAGATCGACGGCGCGCATGTTGATGTAAAGGAAGTGCGAGCCTAACATCCGCGGAAATGGGCGTCAACGCGCTTGCCAACAAGCGCCAACAACGCTGAAGCCGCCAATTTGCGCATTACAACGAGTGCCGGTGGGCTTGCTCATTTCCGGCCGCTGGTATATTTTTCGGCGTGTCGCTGCAACAGGAGAACGAATGTCGCGAAAGCCGCGGATTGCCGTCGTCGGGAGTGCCAATGTTGATCTGACCACCTTCAGTGACACGTTTCCGCGTCCGGGCGAAACGCTCTTCGGAAAGAGTTTCCATCTGGGTTTTGGCGGCAAGGGCGCGAATCAGGCTGTTGCCGCGCGCCTTTGCGGTGCGGACGTGGTGATGGTCGCCAATGTGGGCAACGATCTGTTTGGCCAGGCCACCGTGGACAATTTCACGAAGATCGGCATCGATGCTTCACGCGTGCGCATCGTTGACGGAGTCTCCAGCGGTGTTGCGCCAATTTTTGTCGAGCCCAACGGCCAGAACCGCATCATCGTCGTGAAAGGCGCGAACGACACGCTGCGGCCAGCCGACGTGGAAGCAGCTGCGGCCGCCCTGCGCAACGTGGATACGATTGTGCTGCAATTTGAAATCCCGCTCGACACCGTCGCGTACACTGTACAATTTGCGCGCAAGCATGGCATCCGCTGCATCGTCAATCCCGCACCCGCGCAGCCCATCAATGCGGTAAGCCTGGGTGGCGCGGATTATTTCGTGCCCAATGAAAGCGAAGCCGAGTTGATCACCGGTATGCCGGTACACTCCATCGATGACGCAAGAAGATGCGCCGCCGCGCTTCTTCATCTGGGCTTCCGCCGCGTCATTCTCACGCTGGGCGCGCGCGGGTCGCTCCTGGCCACCGCGGAGGCCTGCGAACTTCAGCCGCCCTTTCCCGTGACTCCGACGGACACAACTGGAGCGGGCGACGCGTTCATCGGCAGCTTTGCTGTCTTTCTCGCCGAGGGCCTGCCGGAAAAAGACGCACTGACAAAGGCCAGTCTTTACGCCGCGCTTTCCACGACGCGCGTCGGCACGCAGACATCCTTTCACACACGCGCGGAGTTCGAAGCAGAATGGGAACTTCGCAACGGAAAACCGTAGTGTTTTGCGGACAACCCACACGCCGGGTGTCGTTTCGGCGTGAACTCAGTCAAGGGTAATGCAAACCGGCAAAAAAGGACAGGCTGCAGAAGCGCGCGAAGCGATTGCTGCGCTCATTCGAGTATTAAATGACTCTCATTTCATTTTTCGATGACGGCATCTGCCACCCTGTTCATGGCCGTCTTCCGTTTTTCATAACTATTTTCTTCTCCGGAGCGTTTCGAAATTTCTTCCACAAGATTCATCTCCTGAACGTCAGTTTTAACTTGACACTTTCCCAAACGGACCACTAACCTACGTCTCTTCTTCTATTGGGGTGAACACTCTGAGCAGCGTCTGGTCCCAAAATCCACCACTCAAGGAAGCGGGGGATCATGCCGCTTTTTCCGGTCTTGTAGAGTGTACCTTCAGGTTTATCTTCAAGCACTTAGCTGAGAGCGTTCGAGCATTCCTCCGGCCGATGCTTCCTAGGACGCTCCGGGTTATTGGGTCGTGTCACTCCGCCGCCGGGGGCACGACGGACGCTCCGCGCCAAGTGACCGAGCTCGAACCGAATGCCTTGGTTTGCACGAACGTGAACGCGCATGGATTTTTGAGTTTGTTTCTGTCTCGAATCAAGGGGAGTGGTCCTGCAATGGGTCTGGGCGTTTGCAGTAACAGGAGTGCCGAAAGGGGTCTTGCTTATGAGGGGTAGATTGTTTATTTCGTTGATCGCGTGTTTTGCCGTTCTGTGTATTTCTCCGGCTTCGCATGGCCAAGCAACAGGCAATTTTTCCGGGGCAGTCCTGGACACTTCGGGCGGCGCAATCTCCGGCGCCACGGTCACGGCCACTTCGCAGGGCACCGGTGTTGCCCGCCAGACAAAGACCGACGATGCGGGCCACTACCTTTTCCCCTTGCTCCCGATAGGTATCTATACCGTGCGCGTGGAATTCCAGGGCTTCCGCCCAGGCGAGACAAGAGATTTGCGGCTTCAGGTTGACGAGGCCCGTGAAGTCGATTTCACCCTCTCGCCCTCCACTGTCTCTTCCCAAATCGAAGTTTCCGCCGCCGCCGTCGCTGTCGAGACTACCAATCCCTCTCTCGGGCAGGTTATCACCTCGGAACAGGTGACGCAGCTTCCCCTGAACGGGCGCGATTTCGTGCAACTCGCCACGCTTACTCCCGGCACCACACAGGAAACTAATAACAACAGCTTTTTTAACGGTGCCCCCAGCAGCGAAGTTTCCGCCCGCGGATCGTTTTCTCTCTCTGTCGGCGGTTCCCGCCCCAATAGCACGGATTGGCTTTTGGACGGCAATGACAATAACGAGTTGACGGCCGGCGGGATTGCGATTCTCTCTTCCATCGACTCCATCCAGGAGTTTAAGGTTCTCACCTACAACTACTCGGCTGAATATGGAACCCGCGGGGGACCCACGGTTCTGGTGACCACGAAATCGGGCTCGAACGATTTTCACGGCGCCTTGTTTGAATTTCTGCGCAATACCTCGCTGGACGCTAAAAGCTTTTTCGCCATCCTGCCGGAAAAGTTCAATCTGAATCAGTTCGGCGGCTCTATCGGCGGGCCCATTCGCAAGAACAAAACCTTCTTTTTCATTGATGGCGAACAAAAGT
>DATNHU010000251.1:0-5609 GCA_035604795.1 Candidatus Limnocylindrales bacterium | reverse complement strand
CGAATGGGTCTGGTGCCCAGCCGGGCATGCTTCCGCCAATCAGTCCGTAGCGGAAAGTGTTTTTACCTGGTGTGCTAACATAAAAATCTCTTACGGCAATATGCTCCGTCGGAAAGCATTTCAAGGAAAGGGTACGTGAGTTTTCGCATCCTCGGAATCGAGTCTTCGTGCGATGAAACCGCCGCCGCCGTGGTGGCCGACGGTCTCGATATTCTTTCGAGCGTAGTCGCCTCACAGACCGATATCCACCGAAAGTATGGCGGCGTGGTCCCCGAGATTGCCTCGCGCGAGCATCTTCGCCACATAGTTCCCGTCGTGCGTGAAGCGCTCAAACGCGCCGGACTCAGCTTTTCCGATCTCGACGCCATCGGTGTCACGCAGGGGCCGGGGCTGGCGGGAGCTTTGCTTGTAGGCGTTACCTACGCGAAGGCGCTGGCGCTTGCCCTGCAAAAACCGCTCATTGCCGTCAATCACTTGGAAGGACACGTCCACGCAGTTCTGTTGGAGGCGCATCGAGCAGGGAAACGGCCAAGACTGCCCGCCGTTTGTCTGATTGTCTCCGGCGGCCACACCTTGCTCTACGAGGTGACCGAGCGCGACACGCAGGGCTCCACGGCGCAAGGATTTGAATATCGCCGCCTGGGTGGCACACGAGATGACGCCGCCGGCGAAGCCTACGACAAAGTAGCCAAACTTTTGGGACTCGGTTATCCCGGCGGGCCGATCATCGACCAGCTTGCGGATTCTTCCTCCAATACAGGGTCTTTGCCGTCCGGCGAAAACGGCTTGAAGTTTGGCCCCACGAAAATAAAGGGCAGCCCTTTGGACTTCAGTTTTAGCGGCGTGAAGACCGCCGTTCTGTATCACCTCCGCGAGCACCAGGAGCTGGCGCCTGAAATCGAAGCGCGGCGCGCGTCACTGGCTCACGGAGAGCGATCAGCTGCCCAACTCAAACCGCTTTGCAGCAGACAGACGCTTGACCTGGTGACCAATTTTCAGAAGAAAGTGGTCCACGAATTGGTGAGCCGCTCCTTCGCCGCGGCCAGCCAATGCAACGTGAAAACAATCTTGGTTTCGGGCGGCGTAGCTGCAAACCGCGAACTCCGCCGGGCTTTTGATAACCAGGCGCGCCTCCAGGACATTGAAATTTATTTTCCCAGCCGGGAGCTCTCCACCGACAACGCCGCCATGATCGCCGCGGCAGCTTTTGCGCGTTACTCCTCCGGTGATCGAGCCGAATCCATGCTGAACGCCGACCCCAATCTCCGCCTCGGAGTTCGATAGATTTTCTAGGTTGGTTAATCGCTGCGCCCCGGTCTTGACCCGGTTTTACTCACTCCTGGTTTTCTCTAAGTTTCTGCGTTTGCCCCAACGCCACCTCGTTCTTTGTTGTAAAATCCCGCGGCCATGAGAATCGCCCCATGAGAATAGCGATGGATACTGGCGGCACGTTCACCGATTGCGTTTTTGTGCGCGATGGCCGTCTCGAGATCCTGAAGGTCCCATCCACGCCTGATAACCCCGCGCGCGCCATCGTTCATGCACTTGAAAAAGTCATCGGCGCTCCGGAGCCGGAGCTGGAATTGACCTGTGGCACAACTGTGGGCACCAACGCACTTCTGGAACGACGCGGCGGCCGCGTTGCTTTGGTCACAACCGCTGGTTTTGAGGACGTCTTGGAAATCGGCCGCCAGGCCCGCCCAAAGCTCTACGATTTCTTTGTAGACCGCCCCGCCCCCTTGGTTCCTTCGGATCGCCGCTTCGGTTTGCGCGAACGCATCTCTGCCGATGGCGGCCTTGTCCGCCGCCCTTCCCAGGGCGACATCGTGGCCATCGTCCGAAAGGTCGTGCGCAGCCGCGCCGAATCCGCGGCAGTTTGCTTTCTCTTCTCATTCACCAATCCCGCGCATGAGCGGGCCATGGCCAAAGCGCTGCGCGCCTCAGGAATCCCTGTTTCGGTCTCGCATGAAATCCTTCCTGAGTTTCGCGAATTCGAGCGCACCTCGACAACCGTGGCAAACGCTTACCTGGTCCCGGTAATGGGCCGCTACCTGTCCGATTTGGCGGGACAGGTGGCCCGTTTCACCAGTTCCCGGGCCCGCCCGGCCGTGCGCATCATGCAATCCAGCGGCGGGATCGTCTCGGCCGAGGTCGCCTCGAGCGAGCCGGTGCGAACCATTCTCTCCGGGCCCGCTGGCGGTGTTCTCGGCGCGCAATACGTGGCCGAGCTTTCCGGCTTCCATCGCATTATCTCATTCGATATGGGAGGCACCTCCACCGACGTGGCATTAATGGACGGCAGCGCGGGCACCACCAACGAAGCGCGAGTGGCGGATTTGCCGGTCGCCGTTCCCACGCTTGATATCCACACTGTCGGCGCCGGCGGAGGGTCGCTGGCACGCTTTGATCGCGCGGGCGCGCTGCGCGTCGGCCCGGAAAGCGCCGGCGCCAATCCCGGTCCCATCTGTTACGGACGCGGCGAACGCCCCACAGTCACCGACGCACATTTGATTCTGGGACGTATCCCCGAACGCGGATTTCTCTCCGGAGATTTCCCGCTGGATCTGCCGCGCACTCGAAAATGGATGGAACGCTCGCGCGGCCCCATGCGCAGCATCGAGCAGTTCGCTCAAGGAATTGTGGACGTCGCCAATGCCGTCATGGAAAAAGCCATCCGCGTCATTTCCGTCGAGCGCGGCCACGACCCTCGCGATTACACTTTGGTCGCATTCGGCGGCGCCGGCGGACTGCACGCCTGCGATCTGGCCGCGGCTTTGCGCATCCCTCGCGTCCTCATCCCGCGATTGCCCGGGGGCCTTTCCGCGCTGGGAATTCTTCGCGCCGATGTTGTTCATGATTATTCGCGCACCGTTCGTTCAATCGTGCTCTCTCTGGCGGCCACTCGTCGAACGCTCTCACCTGAATTCGCGCGCTTGGAATCCCGCGGCCGCGCCGTCTTGCGCGCTGAAGGTTTCCAGGGCCACAAAATCCGCATTGAGCGTCTCCTCGATATGCGTTACATCGGTCAGGCCTATGAATTGACCGTCCCCGAAGCGGGGGATTTCCTGGCCGCATTCCACCGCGCGCATGACCAGCGCTATGG
The DNA here is from genome assembly GCA_035604795.1 of Candidatus Limnocylindrales bacterium. Classification (GTDB taxonomy): domain Bacteria; phylum Acidobacteriota; class Terriglobia; order Acidiferrales; family UBA7541; genus DASTCZ01. Next base: position 2,506 of record DATNHU010000251.1, on the reverse strand, counting down.
ATATTCCGACACCGCACGCTCCGCCGAAGTTGTCAATGTGCGTACCCGGGTCATTGGACTTACGTCCAAACCGCAGCTCGACCGCATGCGCGCCTCCGGCCGCAGCTCTGCGGGAGCAATCGTTGAAAGTCGATCCGCTATTTTTGGCGGCCGCGCTGTGCCCACGCGAGTTTTTGACCGCGCCCAGCTCTCGCCGGGCAGTCCGTTCAGCGGGCCCGCAATCGTTTCCGAGTACAGCGCGACAACGGTTGTCGCCCCCGGCTGGCGAGGAAAACTCGATTCCTGGGGGAACTTGATCCTGTCGCAGACAAATTCAAAGGCCAAAAGATGATTGCACGCATATCGGTGCGTAAATGAAATTCGATCCCACGCGCCTGGAGATCTTCAAGAACCTCTACCACTCGGTCGCGGAGGAGATGGGCGCCAGCCTGCGCCGCTCAGCTTTCTCTCCCAACATTAAGGAGCGCCGTGACTATTCCTGCGCGGTGTTTGACGGCAAAGGGAATGTGCTGGCCATGGGTGACCACATGCCCGTTCACCTGGGATCCATGCCCATGTCGGTCGCCGCAGCAATGGCTGAACTCGATCTGGGGAAGGGCGATCTCGCTCTACTCAATGATCCCTACGCGGGCGGCACTCATTTGCCGGATATTACGATGGTCATGCCCATCTATGTGCGCGGCGTGCGCGGCCCGGTCTTCTACGTCGCCAACCGTGCCCATCACGCCGACGTAGGCGGTTCGCAGGCCGGATCCATGGGCCTGGCGCGCGAAATCTTCCAGGAAGGCATTCGCATCGTGCCCGTCAAGCTCATGCAGGGTGGCAAAATTCAGCGCGACATTCTGAAACTCCTGCTCATCAACGTGCGCACACCTGAGGAGCGCGAAGGCGATTTGACCGCGCAGATCGCTTCCTGCCGAATTGGCGAGCGCAGGCTGATGGAGATCTTCACCAAGTATGGCCGAAGGGAGATTGACGAATACGCCCGTCACCTGCTCGACTATTCGGCAACCATGATGCGCGCCGCGCTGCGCACCATTCCGCGCGGCACTTATCGCGCTGAAGATTTTCTGGACGGCGACGGAATTGTCGATCGCCCCATCCGGATCGCCGCTTCGATTCGCATTTCGGGCGAAAGCGCTGAAGTGGATTTCACTGGCAGCGATCCGCAATGTGCGGGCAGCGTAAACGCCGTCGCCGCGATTGCTTATTCCGCAGTCTTTTATGTTTTTCGGTGCCTCCTCAATGAGGAAGTCCCCGCGACCATCGGTCTGATGCGCCCAATCCGGGTAATCTCTCCCGAAGGGACAATTGTCAATGCTCGTCCACCGGCTGCCGTAGCCGGCGGGAACGTGGAAACCTCTCAGCGCATCACCGATACTCTCTTGCGGGCCATGGCCCAAGCCCTCCCCGACAAGATCCCCGCCGCCAGCCAGGGCACCATGAACAATTTCACCTTCGGAGGTATTGACCCACGGCGCGGAGGCGCGCCCTTCGCCTATTACGAGACCATCGCCGGCGGCATGGGCGCTCGCCCGGATCGTGACGGGATCAGCGGCATCCACACGCACATGACCAACTCCTGGAATTCCCCCATCGAAGTTTTGGAACACTCCTATCCTGTACGAGTGTTGCGCTATGGATTCCGCGCTGGGTCAGGCGGCGCAGGAAAATATCGCGGCGGTGATGGGCTGATCCGTGAAGTTGAGTTGCTCACCCACATGCAGGTCGGCCTGCTCTGCGACCGCCGCAAACGAGGCCCCTATGGCCTCGCTGGAGGCAAGCCTGGCAAGCCGGGTCACAATGAATTGCGTGTAGCAGGGAAGCGCCGTGAGCTGGCCGCAAAGTGCGCCTTCTACGCCCCCGCCGGCTCTATTGTCCGAATTGAAAGCCCCGGCGGCGGCGGCTGGGGCAAACGCAAGAAGCGCTGAGTCTCAAGAGCGCCTTTGTCATAGTAGCGCTTGAGATTATTCGGCATGGCGAACGAAGAACTCCCCACGTTCGCCCGGTGGCAGGGACGAATATGGGGCACTCTAGCTGTACTCCGCGGATACTTCTTTGGATGTTATCCTCGATCGGTAGGCATTCGTCATGAAAACAACTTCGCAACTGCGATCACCCGCCCCGATATGTCCAGCCTGTGGGGCGGAACTACCAACAGATCAATTTAAGGCTGGGAAACCGTGGACATGTCCAGTTTGCTCAAGGCAATATCAGATGTCGCGGAAATATGGGAATCTTCTAACTTGGGGTTCCATAATCATTTGCCTGTGTTTTTTTTATTTACTTGGACTCCGTGGTTTGCGGCTTCTCGCGGCAACAATCGTAATGTGGTTCCCCATTCTGATAATTGTTACAGTCTTGCTAAATAGAATCATGGCGCCTCGGCTTGAACCCTACAAGCCAAAGGGAAACTAGCTGGCACTCTTCAGGGAGTCCCCGTGACCTGCCCCAAATATCCGCGCAGAATCGATCTGGGACACTGGCACGCGCGAGAGGAATCTGA
>DATNHU010000250.1:0-9772 GCA_035604795.1 Candidatus Limnocylindrales bacterium | reverse complement strand
ACCAGCACCGAACCATATCCTTTTCGCGAAGGCCGCTCGCGCGCTATGCCTTGCATCAAAACATTCATCTCTGACGAGGCTTGCTCGACCGTCACTCCCTTCTTGAGCCGCCCGAAAACTCCAAGATCGGAGTCCGCGCGTTTCACCCAGGCGTTGTCGAACGGAACCACGACATCCCCCGGGAAAGCAGTGCTCACCTCAGGCGGCAGAACTCCGATAATCGTGTACTGCTCGCCATTCAGCGTGATTCCCCGACCGACTACCGACGGGTTCGAGCCAAATTTTCCCTGCCAGTAGTGGTACGACAGAATCATCAGGTTATTTTTCGCCTCCGCTTCTTCCAACAGGAAAGTCCGGCCCAGAAACGGCTTGATTCCAAAGAAGTCGCCGAAATTCGTGGTCACCCGCAAACCCGCAACCTGTTCCGGCTCACCCTGCCCCGTCACAGTGCCGGTGCCGTGCTCAAAGAGAAAAAGATCCTCAAAGGATTTCGTTCTATCTTTCCAATTCAGGTAGTCCTGCCCCGCAGGGCCAATCCGGCTCCAACTGTGCTCCATATTGTTGATCCAGATCACCACCAGCCGATTGCTGGCCCGCACCGGCAGATGCTGGAAGATCATGGCGTTCGCGAGCGTGAAAATCGCCGTGTTCGCGCCGATGCCGAGCGCCAGAGTGAGAATTGCGACTGCGGTGAAACCGGGTGACTTGCGCAATACGCGCAAGGCAAATCGCACATCTTGAAGAAGCGAATCAAAGAAGCGACCGGCCAACGCTTCTCGGCCCTCCTCTTTGAATTTTTGGTAGCCGCCAAATTCGACGCGCGCGCGGCGTTTCGCATCCTCGGGCGAGAGGCCCGAGCGCCCCAGATCATCGGCACGATATTGAACGTGAGCTCGAAGCTCTTCGTCCAAATCACTTTCGGCGCGAGACCGATGGTAGATTGCAGACATCAACCCACGAATGGAGGCTAACAGCCTCATATTTCCTCCGGCCGTGCGCCGAGCGCGGTGCCAATGGCTGAAACCAGCCGGTTCCAGCTTTCTTCTTCCTTGCGCAAGCGTTTGAGCCCCGCCGCGGTCAGGTCGTAGAACTTCGCGCGGCGATTGTTGTCGGATGTTCCCCAGTTGGCCTTCAGCAATCCCTGGCGCACGAGCCGAAAGAGCGCGGGATAAAGGGCGCCCTGCTCGATCAGCAGCGCCTTGCCGGAAATTTGTTCGATGCGGAGAAGGATTCCGTATCCGTGCGAGGGTCCCAGAGAAACTGCTTTCAAAATAAGCAGGTCGAGTGTGCCGGGCAGAATTTGAGCTTGGACGGTCATGCGTCCCCCTAAGTTCATTAGGAGACTAACGCACTCTCTCCTAAGATGTCAAGGAGAGATGCGAATGGAGGCACGATGACGATGGATGAGGAGAACTTGCTGGACTTCGTCCGCCTGCGCCGGAGTGACACGGGGCAGTCGTATGGGGTGTTTGCAAGAGGGCGGATGGGCCGGTGATTCGGTCATTTGAATATTGGCCACACGATCGTCGTCAATTCTGCAACGCGCAGTAAGAAATGCCTTCTCGGTGGTACGCTTGATTCTTGAATTCCCAGGACTTATCATTGCCGCCGTTGATTCGGAAAATGACTGGCATATGCAAAACTTCTCTGATGGGGTGTCTGGGAACTCTTCTCCTGTTTGGCGTAGCTCCGCCACTGCGTGCACAATCCGATACAGGTTATGTGGGCTCGGAAGCGTGCGCAAAGTGCCACGCGAGCGTTAACCAGGAATGGGCAGGTTCGCGCCATAGCAAGATGGTGCAACCTGCAACCTCGAAGGCGGTGATAGGCGATTTCGGCCGCGGTAAGCTCGTGCTGCGCGGGCAGATCTACCTGCTGCAGGTGCGCAACGGCCGCTACTACATCACGGAGTCTTACCTCACCGGCAAGCCATGGGAGCACCGCGTCGACTACACGCTGGGGAGCCGCAGAATGCAACATTACCTGACGACGCTCCCTGACGGCCGCATCATCCTGATCCCCACCACCTGGGACAACGTTCGCAAACAGTGGTTCCACAACCTCGACATTAATGACCCGGAAGAAGCGCCGGGCGTGCAGGTTCAGCTGTGGAACAAGACTTGTTACTCCTGCCACGTCAGCCGCGAAGAAAAGAACTTTGACTTGCAGAAGGTCAGCTACCACACCACCTGGCAAGACTTCGGCATCAACTGCGAGCGCTGCCATGGCCCGGGAGGCGAGCACATCGCTTGGGCTAACGTGCCGCAGATCGACGCGGAGATGCTCGCCGTTGTAAATACCACTATTGTGAATCCCCGGCGGTTGGATAGCTCGCGCAGTACCATGGTCTGCGCGCAATGCCATTCATTTCGAGATATATACGTGGACGGCTTCGCCGCCGGAGCAAATTACTACGACTACTTCATGCCGGTCATGGAATATCGCGAGCCGGCGGGTGAAGACCGTGCCTACTGGCCCGATGGCCGGACCCGGCGCTTTTCCAACGACGCCTTCGGGCTGTGGCAGAGCCAGTGTTTCCTGAAGGGAGGCGCCACCTGCGTTACATGCCACGCCCGCCCGCACAACACCAACGTGGATCTTGACCCGCGACTTCGACCCGCGAATAACTCTTTGTGTACGCAGTGCCACCAGTCCATCGGCGCAGACGTGGCCGCGCACACGCATCACAAGACCACGAGCACCGGTAGTTCATGCGTGGAATGCCACATGCCGGCCACAGTGATCAGCATCAAGGCGCAAATCCGCGACCACTCGATGAGCATCCCGGTTCCGGAGAACACGATTCGCCACGGGATTCCGAATGCGTGCAATCTCTGCCACGGTAAAGACCCGGAATGGGCATTGCAGCAGATGAATGTGTGGTATGGCGACAAATCGCGCCAGAAGCTCATACGCCGCGCCGATGCCTTCACCGAAGCACGGGCAGGCAATCCGGCGGCGATTCCCGCGCTGCTGCAGATCTTTTCCGATGCATCGGAAGGACCATTGATTAGGGCGAATGCTGCTGGATACTTGGGTAGATTCCCGAACGATCCTTCGGCGTTTGATGCGTTGCTCCATTCGTTCTCCGATCCTGAGCCGCTGGTGCGTGCGACCGCGGCATTGGAGCTTAGGCCTGACGCGGCCCGGCGGGAAGATGTGGCTCTTGAGCTGATACCTTTGCTCGGAGACCAAGTGGCAACTGTTCGGATGAACTCGGCCGTCTCGCTGGTTGCCATGGGACTGCGGCAGCTTCCGGGCGAGGACGGCGACCGGTTCGAGCGTGCCAAGGAGCTCTACCGTGCGCGCGCAGGACTTGGCGACGATGACGCGGAACAGCAGGTAGCCGCAGGGAAATTCCTTTTGCTGTCAGGTGACGTGGATGCCGCAGTGGCTGCCTTTCGCGCCAGTTTGAAGCTCGATGGAAAAATTCCGGCGCAGTTTTATCTGGCCCGGGCTCTAGTTGAGAAAGGCGACCTGCAATCGGCGCGGCAAATCCTGAAAGCTATCCTGCCGAGTAACCCGCAATACAGCTCCGCCCAGAAATTGCTCGCCACGATGAAGTGAACCTTCCCGGTTAAAGCAATACGCTTCCAAAGAACTGCAGCGATGTTCAAACGACGAAGGGTACGCAGAAGTTACGCGGGAAAGCTGGGACCGTAGACTAATATAAAAACAAAGCCGCAATTCTGGAGGCGCGGGTGGGATTTGAACCCACGAATGGAGGTTTTGCAGACCTCTCCCTTAGACCACTTGGGCACCGCGCCCCGGCTTGCTGGTGACACAAAAAGCTACCGCGTCCTGCCATCAAAAGTATAGCGAAATCCGCCCAACCTGCGAAGCGCCATGGTATTTGAGGCTTGGATACATGAGAGTGTGGAGTCCTTGCGAACTCATCGTGATGTTTTCACACAGATCCTTCAGCCATCCTTATCGGATGGCTTCAGGATGACAACTCCTCCCTTAGCCGTGACAAAAAAAACCTGTCATCCTGAGCGTATCCGATCAGGATGCGCGAAGGATCTGTGCCGCCACGTCTAAAGAGGCTGCCGATCTACCGCCTTTCAATCCGAAATCACATTCCGCAGCATTCGCAATGAATTCATTCCACTCCACAACCCGGCTCAGCTACAATACCGCGTCGCCAACAATCGCTGGACAAAATTCCGCGGAGGAGCAACCCATGTCTTTCATTATCCAATTCACACAAAGAACATCGCGTATCGCCACTAGTCATTTTACTCGTTACGCGCTTGCGTGCCTCGCATTATTCCTCCTCCCCTCCGCCTCAATCCTGCGTGCGCAACAGAACTCCCTCACAAATCGCCCTCTTGCAAAATTCCTAGTGTCCTTCGGCTCCGAACTTAGCGCCACTCCTCTCGATGGACGAGTGTTCGTCGCCATCTCCACGGTCTCCAACGGTGAGCCTCGTTTCCAAATCGCCGAGCAGGAAGCCCGATCTCAGCAGCTTTTCGGCGTGGACGTGGACGGTCTCAAGCCCGGCGATTACGCCGCCATTTATGACGACACCCTCGGCTATCCCGTCCGCAGCCTGAAGGAAATTCCCGCCGGCGATTATTACGTCCAGGCCGTCCTGAATAAATACACCACGTTCCATCTCTCGAACGGCCACACAGTCAAGCTGCCCATGGACGAGGGCGAAGGTCAGCATTGGAATTCCAAGCCTGGCAATTTTTTCAGTAAGCCGGAAAAAATTCACTTTGATCCGTCAGTGCCCGCCACCGTGCAGATCCGCCTGACCGAAACGATTCCGCCAATCGCTCAGCCGCCGGACACCGATTGGGTAAAGCACATCCGAATGCAAAGCCAGGCGCTCACAAAGTTCTATGGCCGCCCGATGTTTCTCGGCGCCATCGTCGTGATTCCCGAGGGATGGACGACGCATCCAAACGCGCACTATCCGCTGCTCGTGAATCAGGGCCACTTCGCGCGCGATTTCGGCGGATTCCGCACCACACCGCCCACTTCCGACTTACAGGGCCCCCAACTCCAGCGCGCGCAAACTCAATACCAGTTCTATCAGGATTGGACCACCGGCAAACTCCCGCGAATGTTGCTGCTGATCATTCAACACGCCAATCCTTACTACGACGATTCCTACGCCGTGGATTCCGCAAATGTGGGCCCCTATGGCGAGGCCATCAACCACGAGCTGGTTCCCTACATTGAAAAACAATTTCGAGGCATTGGACAGGGCTGGGCGCGCGCTCTTTACGGCGGCTCAACTGGTGGCTGGGAAACCCTGGCCACGCAGGTTTTTTATCCCGATGATTACAACGGCGCCTGGGGCGCGTGTCCCGACCCGGTGGATTTTCACGGCTACCAGTCAGTGAATATTTACGATGACAACAACGCCTTCTGGACCATCGGCCCGTTCGGCCGCATCAATCAACCCGAAATGCGCGGGGCCAATGGCATTGTTGAAGCCACCACCGAAGGCTCAAATCAGTGGGAATTGGTTCTCGGCACGCATGGCCGCTCCGGCGAGCAGTGGGACATCTGGCAGGCGGTCTTCAGCCCCGTCGGCCCCGACGGCTATCCCGCGGAAATCTTCAACCAAACCACCGGCGTGATTGATAAGACCGTCGCGGAATACTGGAGGCAGCACTACGACCTGACCGCCATCCTCCAGCGCGATTGGCCCACGCTCGGCCCGAAGCTCGTTGGCAAACTCCACGTGATGGTGGGAACCGCTGACACCTACTATCTGGATCACGCCGTACATCTCATGCAGCGCGCGCTTGAAGCATCGGCAAATCCACACTACGCCGCCGATTTCGATTACGGCGTGGACCAGCCGCATTGCTACACCGGCCCTCCGGGTTCCACCACGCGCGAAGGCGGACTAACTTTTACGCAGCGCGTCCTGAAAGCGGCGGAGGAACAAATGCTGCGCACGGCTCCGTCCGGCGCAGACGTCACCAGTTGGCGCTACTAAATCATCGCTGGGATATTCGGGGGATGTTCCGCGTAGCTCAGGGCGCTGTGAAGCCCTGAGGTTTCTTGCGGCTACCAAACCTGCGATCGCTTAGCCCAAAACCAAGGCTCGAAAAATATCCGTTGCCATCCGGATGCCTAAGCGGTGGCAACGAACATCCCCACCTCTTCAAATCGAGGTGGGCTACATAACCCTAAACCGGCGCCGGCACCAGCGCTTCGCGCAAAAATCGCGCGGATTCCTCCGGCGGCGTGGGGCAAATATAAAATCCGCTGCCCCACTCGAATCCCGCCACCTTGGTCAGCTTGGGCATCACTTCAATGTGCCAGTGGTAGTGCGGGTTTGACTCTTCGCCCAAAGGTGACGTGTGCACCATCAAGTTGTACGCGGGATTGTCCAGCACGGTCTCCAGCCGCATCAAGGAATCCTTCAGCGCCCTGGCCAGCGCGCCAAACATGGGGCTTTGATTATTTTCGATGGAAGAGCTGTGCTGTTTGGGCATGATCCACATCTCAAACGGAAACCGCGGCGCGTAAGGCGCCAAACAAATAAATTCTGGCGTTTCCACAATCACGCGCGCGCCTTCCTCGCGCTCCTGGCGGATCATGTCACAAAAGATGCAGCGCTCCTTGTCTTCATAGTATTTGCGCGCGTTGTCCACTTCTTCGCGCACGCGCTTGGGCACAATGGGCAACGCGATCAACTGCGAGTGGGTGTGTTCGAGAGAGGCCCCGGCGGCCTCTCCATGGTTCTTGAAGATCAGGATGTACCGGAAGCGCTTGTCATTCTTCAGGTCCAGCACACGGTCGCGGAAGGCTTCCAGAACTCCCTGTATGGCGCCCTCGCTCAGCCGCGCCAAGGTGGCATTGTGATCGGGCGTCTCAATAATTACTTCATGCGCGCCAACTCCATTCATGCGATCGAACAATCCGTCGCCCGCGCGGTCCAGCTCGCCTTCAATTCCGAGCGCGGGAAACTTGTTCGGCACCACCCGCACGGTCCAGCCAGGTGAGTTCGCTCCGCTGCCATTGCGCCCGTAAGCCAGCAGTTCCGGCGGGGTCTTCCCTTCGTTCCCATAGCAGAATGGGCAGAAGCCCTTCCCGCGGATTTCCACGCTCTCCCGCACAAAATCCGTGGGCCGCTTGGCGCGGTCGGTCGAAATGATCACCCAGCGATTGGTGATTGGGTCTTTCCGTAACTCAGGCAAGCAATCCTCCCCCGTCTCAAACCCTGATTCGGAAAATGTTGCTGGTCTCTCTGTTCAACAACTATTGTATTCGGGGATTAAGTTCCGCGCAACGCGAGGGAATTGGCACCGTCTCCAATGAATCAGCGCCCTGAAATCCCGAAGCAATCCTTGTGCAACCGAAGAACCGGTTTCTGCCCCGCCCGCGACTCAATGGCCAGCACATCGAACCGGCAGGGCGCATTCGGAATTCGCCATTCGGCCATAAACACACGCGCCATTCGAGCCAGCGCCCGCTTCTTGCTGGGGGTAATGGCATCCTCAGGGAGAGACAATCCGTCACCCTTCGCTGAATCCATCGATCGCGTTTTCACTTCGACAAATGCCAGCACTTTGCCGTCATATCCCGCCAGGTCAATTTCGCCTTTCAAACCCGGCACAGTGAAATTCCGCGACACAATCACATATCCGCATCTGCGCAAATACCAGTAGGCATACGTTTCCCCGCGAACCCCGGTCCGCAGGGCAGCATGCTTGGCGGAATGATCCGCCGCTACGGGCCCGGACTCGGCTTCGGCATTTTCCGCCAGCCCCCGCCGCGCCCTCCAGTTGACGATCCCAAATACCGCCCGCGCAACTAGTTGCATGAGAGGTATTATAGTATGTAGTTATATGGCTTGGGTCCTCAAAATACCGCATTCCAGGAATCCTCAATCGTCGTAGCTGGCGGGTGCCGCGCCCTTTGCACTGTAAGGGTGCAGGTTTTACTTTTCCTCCCGCGCTTCTCTTTTCTTCTTCCTATCCTATTTTTTCTTATCTTTTATTTGAACTTTCAAATTTCAGTTTTCGCGCGTCTCCCAGATCTTTCAACTTCTTCTCCACCTATGTAATACATTCCTCCGGCGTCTTAGCCTCCCTGCCTCTTAATTCACTTCCCCATCAGCGCGTACCGATTCCCATACAAATCCTCGAACGTCGCTTGCCGCCCCCACGGCAACGTCTTTGGAGGCCCGTGAAATTTCACACCCTTGGCGCTCAGCGTTTCGTACGTTTCATCCAGATTGTCGGCCCGGAATACCCAGGTGGTCCCTTTCCCCACTTGCTCCATTCTCGTGCGCGCTCCCTCTTCGCCATGCAAGCCGGGCTCCGGTTTCTGTAGGACAATCCCAAATTCCGGCTGCTCCTGCGGCGCCACCACCAGCCATCGCGCCCCGTTTCCAAACTCCGCGTCCTGCAATTTTTTCAGGCCCAGCCTCTCAGTGAACCATTGAAGCGCCTCATCCTGATCCCGCACAAGAATCGTCACCAGCGTCAGCTTCGTTATCATTTTCCATCTCCCTTGCTCAAATTTTCCGCTCGCAAACCCGCAGGTCCCAAAATCCCCGGCAAACGCACAAAGATCTTGCGCTTCCATCCTCTGCCCAACATCCACGCCAGCGTTCTCCCACGCACCCCGCCGAATCCTTTGTGCTCAAGATGCAGACGCGTCCCTTCAGATGTTGGCTCCAATCGGAATGTCACCACGCTCCCCTCTTTGCCCCAGCGATACGATAGCGTTCTCGGCTCGTCCGCCTCCAACACTTCGCACTCAATCGCTCGACGGAAACCGAGCCTGGATTTCATGTGGAACTGAAATTTGTGCCCCACACGCGGAGAAAAATTGTTTTCCATCAACCAGCTCGCAAGCTCCTCCGGATCCGTTAGCGCGCGCCAGACCTCCTCCGGCGAATTTGGATACACAACTTCAAAATGGAGCTCGCGTCTCACTTCTTTTTTCCCAGGTGCTCGCCCAGCGCGCCCAGCTTCCACTTCCAAAACTGCTCGTAGTGCGCGACCCAATCGTGTATTTCCTCCAATGGCCTGGGATTCAGCCGGTAGCGCCTTTCCCTGCCGACGCGCCGCGCGCGCACCAGCCTCGCCTGCAACAGGACGCCCAGGTGTTGCGAAATTGCAGGCCGGCTCATGGCAAATCGCCCGGCCAGGAAATTTACCGATTCTTCTCTCTCGGAAAGAAGATCAAGCAAGCCGCGCCGGGTAGGGTCGGCGATCGCGTAGAACACGTCTTCTGTTGGGCGGGAACTGCGTTTCTTGACGTGACGAACCGCGCGCATAAATGGTGTATCTTGAGCCACACCTTTTATACGTAAGCTAGTGCTTACCTGTCAAGCTCCGGTTTTCTTTGGTCTCTCCCTGTTTTCCTCTGCGGCCCCTCTGCGTACTCGGCGCTAGCTTTGAACTTCCTCTCAAATCTCGAATTTCAAATCCGAAATGGTTATTCCTTCTTTCACCGTCGTCTTGATTCATCTTCAAATTCCGCTCTCCACCTCCGAAATGCACTCCTCCAGCACCTTCGCCGCGAACTCCGCCTGCTCTTCATCAATTAGCAGCGGCGGAGCAATTCTCAGATTAACAGGAGTTGCACTATAATCACTGCTGAAATGCGTTCTTACACCCGACAGGAATGCGAAGAGTGGCTGCGCGAGCGAAGCCGGCAAAAGCCGGACGACGTCCCCAATCCACATCGTGAACGCAAAAGCTACCCGCCCGAGCCTTATCGCATCTACTATCTAGCTCACACAGTTGCATCATCGTTGACTTATCGACAGCCAGCTCTGCTCTGGATCACG
>DATNHU010000249.1:0-2027 GCA_035604795.1 Candidatus Limnocylindrales bacterium | reverse complement strand
CCCGGGCAACGGCCTGAAACACCTGAAGCTCGTTCAAATCCACGGCAGTTCCTCCTTTCGTTCGAGTATAAGCGATTCTTATTCTACACGTAAGTATTATAAATTGGACACCAATCCTCGCTGGGGGCTTAAATGCCTTCGGGGGATTCCGTGGACAAAGTGCACATTTTCGATACGACGCTCCGCGACGGGGAGCAATCGCCCGGTTTTTCCATGAATGTCGCTGAAAAAGTGCGAATGGCCAGGCAGTTGGAACATTTGGGCGTCGATGTTATTGAAGGCGGGTTCCCTATCGCCTCGCCCGGAGATATGGAGGGCGTCCGCACTGTGGCATGCCAGATTCGAGGCTGCCGTGTGGCGGGATTGGCGCGCGCCTGCCAAAAGGACGTGGATGCAGCGTTGACAGCGCTGGCCCCCGCGGCGCATCCCAGGCTTCACATATTTTTGGCCACTTCGGATTTGCACCTGCGCTACAAGTTGCGCATTTCCCGCCAGGATGCCTTGGACGCAATTGCAGCGATGGTGCGCTACGGGCGTGATCGTTGTGAGGAAGTGGAGTTTTCCGCGGAAGATGCCAGCCGCAGCGATATCGAATTCCTTTGCCGCGCTTCTAAAGTTGCCGTCGATGCTGGAGCCACGATCCTGAATCTGCCCGATACGGTGGGATATGCCATCCCTTCGGAGTACGCAGCGATGTTTGCCGCTGTCCGCGAATATCTGGGCGACAGGCCGGGAATCACGTACAGCGCTCATTGCCACAACGACCTGGGGCTGGCCGTAGCGAACTCGCTTGCCGCTGTGGCCGCCGGCGCGCGGCAGGTGGAGTGCACCATCAATGGAATTGGGGAGCGCGCGGGCAACGCTTCGCTGGAGGAAATTGCGGTTGCGATTGCGGTGCGTCAGACGCACTTCGGCCTAACCACCGGCGTGAATTTGTCCGAGATTTATCCCACCAGCCAACTTCTGGCGCAGATAACCGGGATTGGTGTTGCGCCGAACAAGGCCGTGGTGGGCGCAAATGCGTTTGCGCATGAGGCGGGGATTCACCAGGACGGGATCATCAAGAACCCGCTGACGTATGAAATTATTCCGCCCGAGGCCGTGGGCGTGCCGCAGCGGAAACTTGTCCTGGGAAAACATTCCGGACGAAACGCCGTTCGCGCGCGGCTGGTGGAGCTGAAATACCGCTTTACCGAACCGGAACTGGAGGAGTGCTACCGGCGCGTAACGCAAATGGCCGATCAGAACAAACTTATTACCGACCGCGATTTGCTGGCCTGCCTTCGGTATGCCAAGCAACAATCCGAGGTGGCGGTTGGCGCGACTGCAGGAGAAAGAGCTGCAGCCTCGTGAAGGCGAATCCCGATTCAGAGAAATTAAGCTGTTGAGGAGATTTGAAGGACATGGCTGTGCACCCAAATGGAAATGGAAAAGCAAAGGATTCAGTGAAAACAATTGTCGTCCTGCCGGGAGATGGGATCGGGCCGGAGGTCACTTCTGCCGCCGTCAATGTACTGAAGGATTGCTCCGCGGAATCGGGCCGGCATTTTGAGTTCGTGGAAATGCCGTTTGGCGGAATCGCCATTGACCGCTGCGGTGCTCCCCTTCCGGCGGAAACGCTGATTGCCTGCCGGGCCGCGGATGCTGTTTTGCTGGGAGCGGTAGGCGGGCCGAAGTGGGACGGCCTGCCACTGGATCTTCGACCGGAGAGCGGGTTGCTCGGATTGCGGCGGGAGTTGGGCCTGTTTGTAAACCTGCGACCCATCCGGGTGCGTCCTGCGCTGCTGGGTGTATCCGCGTTGCGCCCGGAGCTGGCTCGCGGCGTGGACCTGGAAATTGTGCGCGAATTGGCGGGCGGAATTTATTTTGGAGAGCACCGCACCGAGGGTACTGACAGTTCCGCGCGCGCCACCGATGTGGAGTCGTACTCCACACAGGAAATTGAACGCGTGGCACGGTTTGCATTTGACCGCGCGACCCGGCGCAACAACAAGCTGGCGTCGGTGGATAAAGCCAATGTGCTGGCA
>DATNHU010000248.1:0-3375 GCA_035604795.1 Candidatus Limnocylindrales bacterium | reverse complement strand
CAGCACGCCAACGACGGACATGGTCAGGGCAAGCTCGTAGCTCACCATCTGAGCGGAGCTGCGTAGACCGCCGAGCAGAGGATATTTGCTGTTCGAAGACCAGCCAGCAAGGGCAACGCCATAAACGCTGAGGGCGGTAATGGCAAAGAGCGCGAGGATCCCGATGTTCAGGTCTGCGATGCCGAGATAAACCTTCTGTCCCCAGATGGTCCACGGCAGCGGATCGGGGCCAAACGGAATGATGGCGATCGAGGTCAGGGCGAGCGCCAAAGCCATCAGCGGCGCAAGGAAATAGGTGAACTTGTCCACGCCTGCCGGCGTCGGATCTTCTTTCAGAAGGAATTTCGCGCCATCGGCCAAAGGCTGCAACAAACCGTGCGGGCCGACGCGATGCGGTCCCCAACGCGATTGCATGTGCGCGACGACTTTGCGTTCGAACCACGTCAGATAGGCGTTGACGGTCAGGACGATGAATAGCAGAAGAGCTATCTTTATGATCGCTATGACAAGCACGGCGTGTTCGGCTAAGAAGGCGAGTAAGGAGGAGATCACGGCTTGGCTTCCGCCTCCGGGAGAGATTCCATCATGGTGCAGAAGCGGCCAAGCGTGCCGCTGGTGAAAAGCGTGTCTTGCGCGGAGCGAATCAGGCCGACGGGAACGTCGTAAGGCGCGTGGCCGTTCTTCGCGACGTGTACTTGGGTTGGCTCCGCGCTGCCGGTCAGCAATCCCGCCGCCTGCACGTCATATCCAGGCACGGCTTTGCGAATTTCTTCGAATACGTTTGCAGGTGCCTTGTAATGGAAGGCCTTGCCGAGGCCTAGCCGCTCCAGTTGGTGCGACAGAATGCGCAGAAGATCGAAGTCGCTACGCGGACCCATCACTTCGGCGGCTTTGTGCAGAAGCTGAACCTCGCCGGAAGTGTTGGTGACGCTGCCTTCTTTTTCGTAAGCCGAAGCTGCAGGGAAAACAATGTCAGCGAGCTTCGCGGTCTCCGTCAAAAACATTTCGTGAACGATGAGTAGCTCGAGCTGGCCGCGCCCAAATCCCAGTGTGCCAAAATGCGAAAGCGGGTTCGCGCCGATTACGTAGAGCGCTTTGAGCTTCCCGTGTTGTGCAGCATCCACCATCGCGGGCGCCGTTTGACCAGGCTTCGACGGAAGCACTCCTCCCCACAACCGTTCGAACGCCTCGCGAGCAGCCGAGTCGTCCGTGTGCGCGTAACCGGGGAACCGGTCGGGCAGCAACCCCATGTCGGCGGCTCCGCGCGAATTCGCGTAGTCGCCGAGAGCCATGTAGCGCACTTTGCCGTGGAGTTTGGAGCCAAAGGCAACAAGCTGCGCGATCGCCGCGCCGCTAATTTCCGCGCCGAAAACGATGGCCACTTCGGGCTCGGCGTCCAACGCCGCTTTTAGTTGCACCAACTGCTCGACGAGAGCGGTGGGAAGCTGGCCCTCTTCGTGGGCCATCCAGCGAATGGCAGCCGCTTCCTGGCCAGGAATGAGCTTGACGAACTGCGCGGCTTTGCGCTTTAGCTTGATTTCGCGCGCATTCAAAATAAACAGCTTCGCGCCAATATGGCGTATGCCTTTGCGAATCTGCCAGGCGGCCAGCGGGTTTTGCTCCGTCGGGTCATTTCCGACCAGCAGAACCGCTTTGGACTCCGCCAACTGCGTCATAGTCAGCAGGGAATCGCTGGCACGCTCGCCGAGCGCGGTTACCAGACCGGTGTAATCCGCCGTGCGGTGATGGTCGACGTTGTTCGTGCCAAACGTCGCGCGCGCCATGCGCTGGAACAAATAGTTTTCTTCGTTCGACGTGCGGTTCGAGCCGATAAAACCAATCGAGTCGCTGCCACCCGCGTCGTAAACCTGCTTGAGCCGCGTCGCGGCGGTCTGCGCAGCCTCTTCCCACGAGACGGGATAGAGCTTGTCACCCTTGCGCACCATCGGCTGCCGTACGCGCTCCGGGTGCTTCGTGAAATCAAATCCAAAGCGTCCTTTAATGCAAAGAAAATCCTCGTTGATGCCGGAGAGATCGCGGTTATTGGCGCGCATGATCTCGTGATTGCGCACGCTCAACGTCGTTTTGCAGCCGTTCGAACAGTGCGTGCAAACCGTGGAAACGTAGGTCATTTCCCACGGCCGCGTCTTGTAGCGATAGGTGCCGCTGGTCAGCGCGCCGACCGGGCATATATCGATACACATGCCGCACTCTTCGCACTCGAGATGATCTTCGCGATTCGGAATGATGATGCTGTTCGCGCCACGCATGCCCACGCCCAGCGCCTTCACATCCATGCCTTCATCACAAACGCGCACGCAGCGGAAGCACAAAATACAGCGCGGAGCATCGTAATAGACCAGCTCCGACCACTTTTCTTCGGGCCGGTGAATTTTTTCCTCGACGAAGCGGCTGGTATCCGCGCCGTAGCGGAACACCATGTCCTGCAGCTCGCATTCGCCGCCCTTGTCGCAGACCGGGCAGTCGAGAGGATGGTTCGTCAGCAAAAACTCCAGCATCGCCTTGCGCGCGCCGCGGACTTGATCGGTGTTCGTGCGCACGACCATGCCTTCGGTTGCCACGAGAGTGCACGCCGTTTGCAGCTTCGGCATTTTTTCCACTTCGACGAGGCACATGCGGCAAGCGGCTTGCAGCGAAAGCCCCGGGTAGTAGCAGAACGACGGCACTTCCGTCCCAATGCGCCGCGTCGCTTCAATCACGAGCGTGCCGGGCGGCACCTGCACGTCGCGGTCGTTAATCTTCAGCGTAACCAGCTTTGTATCTGCCATGGATTCCTAACGCGAGCCTACGAGCGCTTCCGCGGATTTATACGCACAGCGTCCGTTCAAATGATCTTCAAATTCGTTGCGCCATTTTTGCACGATGCTGATGGTCGGCAGAGCGGCGGCGTCGCCGAGCGGGCAGAACGTGCGGCCCAGCATGTTTTTCGCGAGTTCGCCTACGATGTCGATGTCTTCGTTTCTTCCGTAGCCGGCATGGAAGCGATCCAGCATTTTCTTCAGCCAGGAAGTGCCTTCGCGGCAGGGGATGCACCAGCCGCAGGATTCGTGCGCGTAAAAATGCATGATGCGGCGCGCCATGTCCACCATGCAGGTGGTTTCGTCCATTATGACCATGCCGCCGGAGCCGAGCATCGAGCCGGCTTTGGCCACGGAATCATAGTCCATCGCGATGTCGATTTCGCTCTCGCTCAAAATCGGGCAGGAGCTTCCGCCGGGAATCACGGCTTTCAATTTTTTTCCGCCAGGGATGCCGCCGGCCATTTCGTAGATGAACTTTTTCATGTTCATGCCGAGCGGAATTTCGTAAATGCCGGGCTTCGCGGCTGCTCTGCGTCGCGGGCCACATCGCGAA
>DATNHU010000247.1:0-4466 GCA_035604795.1 Candidatus Limnocylindrales bacterium | reverse complement strand
GCCTTCAACCTCTCCATTAATTGACTCTCTCCCAATTTGAATTCTTGCGGCGGGGAATTATACCTTCAATTGCTGCCAGTGGTTCTCTTTTTACGTTCCTCATCAATTTTGCGAAGGTACTCTTCAAATTTAGGAAGCTGCTCCGGAGTCAATACCGCTCGGATTTGATCGCGACCTTGCTTCCGCACTTGCTCGTTTTCCGTGACCGTCTGCTCATGGACGGCAGCATATCGCGTGGCGGTCTGGGACAGGATTCCGTCAAGCTGCTTCTGTTGATCTGCCGACAAGCCCAATTCTTTCGTAATCCGGTCCACCTGGGCCTGCTGATGCCGCTGTTGCGCCACCGGGCCGCGATCCATGGGCTGCCTGTGCATAATGCCGGCGCCGAATACGCGGTATCCCTCAAGGTATGTCCCAAGCACGCCGAGAGCTACCCCCAACACAAACACAGCCATGACCAACATCACCGCGACCCGCTGGGGACGGTCGCCTTGCGTTTCACCTTGCATGATTGCGCTCCAATATGGACGTTAGAACTTCGTCTTTCGATTGCGGTTGGGGCTCCATTTGCGGTTGCGGCACGAGCTCGTAGGCTTCGGCCTGTGTCGCCACTGCCGCCTGATTACTCTGTGGCACCACGTAGGCATAAACGTAAATCGTCAGCGCCATAACTGCTACCGCCGCTCCCATGGCCATCCGTGCGGCCAAATGCTCAAGCGGCAGCCAGAACACCATCCGTTGCGAAGCCCGGCGGTCCTCCTCGAATCGAATTGCAGCGAGAACGCGCGTCGCAAATCCGGGTCCTGGACCTTCTGCGGGCTCCAGCCCCCAATGCAGCAATGCGGTGCTCAACGCCACAGAGTCCAATGCCTCTCTGCAATTCGCGCAGCTGGCCACATGCAACGCCAATTCGGCGCTTAGCGAGAGACCTTGCCCGCTATCCGCCGCGCGCTCTACTGCGTCCTCCAGTTTCGCCTCATAATTCTCACAGGCGCCCCTGGACGGGTTTTTATTCCACATGACTGACCTCCATCATCTCCGCCGGGTTAATTTATGGATTCCCGCCGGCTTTCTTCGCTTTCCCTGTTGTACTTCCCTTCAGGCGCCGCCGGTAAACTTCCACAAGCCTTGCGCGCGCCCGGAACAGCCGAACTTTCACCGTGTTTACGTTAATTCCCAGTGTCTCGCCGATCTCTTCGACCGAAAAGCCCTCAACTTCCTTCATCACCAGCATCGCCCGATCCTGCTCATCGAGTTCATCCAGCAACCGTTCAACCAGTTGCCGCTGCTCCACTCGCTTCGCCGCATCCTCTGGCGATTTCAGCGCCCCGAATGACTGATCGCTGACTCCGGCAAGCTGCCGGTTCTGCTCCTCGCTCAGGTCGGCTTCGTACACCAACCGGCGTACCTTCTTCTTCCTCAAGTAATCCCAGCATTCGTTGACCGCAATCTTGTACAACCAGGTCCCGAATGCCGACCGCAGGTCAAAACGTTTCAGCGAAAAGTACGCTTTGACAAATACTTGCTGCGCTACGTCTTCGATGTCTTCCCGCCGCCGGAGGATGCCGCCCACTACGGCGAATATCCTCTGTTGGTGCTTAGCCAGAAGCGCCTCGTAGGCCGCAACTTCGCCCTTTTGCGCATTCAGAACAAGCTGCCGCTCCTTGGCCGCGGCATTTTCCGCCGTCTCAGACCGCTTTCCTTTCTCTTCCCTATGTGAGACGTTGATTGTCATCTTCCGGTTACATCCAGAAATTTCTTCTGTGTGCTCAGTTTACTCTTGCGGTTGCAATATCCGTCTGCAATAATTGCTGACATGATTATTGGCGACCGCCTTCGCGTCCTGCGCGAAGAAAAAAAACTCTCCCAAGGGGACATCGAAAAGCGAACGGGACTCCTGCGTTGTTACATCTCTCGCGTCGAAAACGGCCACACAGTTCCGGCCATCGAGACACTTGAGAAAATGGCCCGCGCTCTTGAGGTTCCACTCTATCAACTCTTCTATGACGGCGAAGAGCCGCCCAAATTGCCCAACCTGCCCAAGCGTAGGTCTTCAAGCGACATCGTGTGGGGCAGCGCTGGAAAGGAAGCCCGCTTCCTATCTAAGTTCCGCCGCTTGATGGGCCGCATTGAGGATCCAGACCGGCGCTTGCTTCTTTTCATGGCGCAGAAGCTGGCCACGCGGTAAATCGTCCGGGATCCGTCCCCTTCTCCGGCGTCCGAGCGGCCAGCTTCTTTCACTCCCATTCAATGGTGCTAGGTGGTTTTGAGCTGATGTCGTAAACCACGCGATTAATCCCCGCGACTTCATTCACTATCCGTGACGATATTGTTGCCAGCACATCGTTTGGCAGACGTGTCCAGTCCGCAGTCATGGCGTCATCTGAATCCACCGATCGCACCACTACAGTCCATCCATAAGTGCGGCCATCGCCCATCACTCCTACGCTCTGTACTGGAAGAAGGACGGCAAATGACTGCCAGGTGCGCTCGTAAAGCCCCGCCCTGCGAATCTCCTCTACGACAATCGCGTCTGCTTCACGCGCCAGCTCCAGCCTTTCGGGAGTAACTTCACCCAGTATTCGTACCGCAAGCCCGGGTCCCGGAAATGGCTGCTTGGTGAGCATCTCCAAGGGCAAGCCCAATTCCGCTCCGATGCGTCTCACTTCGTCCTTGAATAGATCACGAAGTGGCTCAATAAGCGAAAAGGGCATGTCCGCTGGTAGCCCTCCTACGTTGTGGTGCGTCTTGATCGTGGCCGAAGGGCCTTTCACCGAAACTGATTCGATCACGTCCGGATAAAGCGTCCCTTGCACCAAGTATTTCAGCTGGCCCGTCGATTCATTGGCGAGGCGCTTGGCTTCGTCAACGAACACCGCAATAAATTCTCCGCCAATTTTCTTCCGCTTCTCTTCGGGATCCGTTACACCCTTCAGCCGGGCCAGAAATCGCTCCGAAGCGTCCACCCCCACAACGTTCAATCCCATGCGGTCACGCAATAATTCCAGCGTATCCCGAAACTCATTCTTCCGCAGCAGACCAGTATCGACAAAAACGTTTGTAAGCTTGTCTCCGATTGCCCTGCCGACCAATACTGCCGCTACCGCTGAATCTATCCCCCCACTTAGCGCACAGATGACGCGGTCCTCTCCCACCTTATGCCGGATGGATTCCACCGTTTCGGCAATGAACGACGCGCCGCTCCACTTCTCCTGCGCCCCGCAAATCTTGAAAATAAAATTGCGCAGGATATCCGTCCCGTGGTCGGTGTGCTTCACTTCAGGATGAAACTCCACTGCAAAAATGCTCCGCTCGGCATCTTCCATCGCGGCAATGGCGTTCTCGGTCATGCCGCTAATGCGAAATCCCTTGGGAATTTCCAGCACGTGGTCGCCGTGGCTGTTCCACACTCGCAATTTTTCCGGCATTCCATTTAGAACTCCAGAAGTGTCCTGAACTTCGAGCTGCATGGGTCCATACTCGCGACGTCCCGCACGCTCCACTTTGCCGCCCAGAGTGCGAGCGATCCATTGAAATCCATAGCAAATTCCCAACACCGGCACATTCAGCGCGAGCACCCCTGGGTCGCATTTCGGCGCTTGATCGTCATACACAGAGCTAGGCCCCCCGGACAGCACAATTCCCACAGGTTCCAACGCGCGTATATCCGCGAGCGGCGCCGTGCACGGCAAAATTGCGGAGAAAACCTGTTGCTCGCGGATCCGCCGAGCGATCAGTTGCGTATATTGCCCGCCGAAATCGAGAACCACGATTCCGCCGCGCTCGCTTTTTGGAATTGCTCCCCCCCCACTCACTCCAGCTGCCGCCATCGAGCCTCCCAGGCCACGCACAACTATTTCACGACCAAATTCACAAGCTTGTCCGGCACTACAATTCGCTTCAGAATCTTCTGTCCGTCCAACATTCCCTTGATGCGTGGTTCTGCGAGCGCCCTGGCAACCAACGACTCTTCATCCAGGCCGACGTCCACTATAATTTTCCCGCGAACCTTTCCATTCATCTGAATAACCACTTCCACCTGCTCTTCCGCGGCGAATTCCGCACGGAATTGTGGCCATGAGGCGCGGATCAATCCTCCACTGTGGCCAAGCATCTCCCACAATTCCTCGGCAATATGCGGCGACATGGGAGCAAGCATCAGCGTCATCAGCTCCAGCACTTCCTTGATAACCTGCGGCCTCGCGCCCTCAGCCAGTGGCTCCCGATTGTGAATCTCGTTTACCAACTCCATCAGCAAAGCAATTGCTGAATTGAAGTGCCAACGCGTCTCAAAATCATGAGTCACACGCCGCACTGTCTGGTGAGTTTTCCGCAGCAGAATCTTTTCCTTTTCGCTGGCTCCCGCCAGATCACCGACTCCAGCAGCGTGCTGACGCACTCCTTCCGCGTGATGCTCCACCAATCGGAATACGCGGTTCAGGAATCGCGCGCAGCCTTCCACACTC
>DATNHU010000246.1:0-4288 GCA_035604795.1 Candidatus Limnocylindrales bacterium | reverse complement strand
ATTTGAGGGCAGGGTACGTGAAGTTGGGAGTGGTGGCAGCGGCGGTGGTGTTGCTTTGGATGGTCTTGGGGAAGCATGGGGTGGCGGCTTACTGGTTGATCGCGCCGGTGGCGGGTTATTTGGCGCTGACGATCTGGCACGGGTTGATTTTGCGGGCGAAGGGGCGGGCGGAGACAGCGGCAGAGTTTTATCGCAAGGGGATTGCACGGATTGAGGATCACTGGGCGGGAAGCGGACAGACGGGGGAGCGGTTCAAAGACGCGAATCATGTGTATGCGGAGGATTTGGATCTTTTTGGGCGAGGGTGCCTGTTTGAATTGCTTTCCACGGCGCGATTGCCGATGGGAGAGAAGCAGCTAGCGAGTTGGCTGGGCGAAGGATCGGATGTGGGGACGATTCGGGAACGGCAGAAGCTGGTTGCGGAATTGCGCGAAAAATTGGACTTGCGCGAGGACCTGGCGGTGACGGGAGAAGCATTGCGGGCGCGGATGAATCCGGAAACATTGCTGGAATGGGCGGAGGGGAAATCGATTTTGCCTGGTGGCGCGATTTGGCGCGGGGTGATGGCGTTGCTGGCGATCGCGGCGGCTGCGGGGATTGTCTATTGGATTGAAAGTGGGGTGCTATGGCCGCTGTTGAGTGTTTTTGCAGTGGAGGCGGTGGTTCTGGCATGGCTGTGGCGGCGGGCGCACAGCGTGATAGAAGGCGTGGATTGCAACGCGGAGGGAGTGCTGCTGTTCGCGGAGATTCTGGCGCGACTGGAGCGAGAACCGTTTGCGGCAACGCGCCTGAAGGAACTTGCCGCGGAATTGAAAAATGGGGATGAGCACGCTTCCACAGCGATTCGGAGATTTGCGCGGATCGTGAACTGGATCGATGCGAGCGACAGCGGGCTCGCGAAAATGTCGGAGCTGCCGTTTCTCTATAGCGTGCAGGTGGGAATGGCGGCGGAGGCTTGGCGCCGGCGATGGGGCGCGAAATTGCGGCGGTGGGCGGAGCTGACGGGAGAGATGGAAGCGCTGCTCTCGCTGGCAGGGTATTCGTACGAGCATCCGGGCGATCCGTTTCCGGAGTTTGTTGAGGCGGAGAGCGGGATCGGATTTTTTGAGGGCGAGGAGCTGGGACATCCGTTGATCGCATCGGAGAAGTGCGTGCGGAACGGCGTGCGGCTCGATGAGAAGACGCGCGTACTGCTGGTGAGTGGATCGAATATGTCGGGGAAGAGCACGTTTTTGCGGGTGGTGGGGATTAATACGGTGCTGGCGATGGCGGGGGCGCCGATTCGAGGGAAAAAATTGCGTTTGACGCCGCTGCGGATCGGGACGCGGATTCGGAGCACCGATTCGCTACAGGAGGGACGGTCGAGTTTTTATACGGAGATTTTGCATATCAGGAAAGTGTTTGACGCCGCGAATGGAGCGGTGCCGATGGTGTTTTTGTTTGACGAATTGCTGGAGGGGACAAATTCGAAGGACCGAAGAATCGGAGCGGAGGGGTTGATTCAGGGACTGCTGAAGCGGCGGGCGATCGGGATTGTGACAACGCACGATTTGGCATTGACGGAAATTGCCGCGGCGGTGGGGAATGTTATGCGGAACATGCATTTTGAGGATCAGGTGGCGGACGGGAAGATGAAGTTTGATTACCGGTTGCGCGAGGGAGTGGTGGAGAAGAGTAATGCGTTGGAGTTGATGAGGTTGATTGGGTTGGAGACGTAGAGCTTATGCGTTGAGGAAGATTATGTTTAGCAGGATCCTTGCCCCTACCGGACGCCACGCGTGAGTCCTCTCAAAGTCATCAGTCTCCAGCAGCTTCGCCGCTACGCAATCGCGCGCAGCCTTTTCAAGCCCACCAACCTGCCGGGGGCCATAGCGCGCCTGGGCTTTGTCCAAGCCGACCCGATGCGGGCGCCCGCGCGCGCCCAGGATCTGATCCTCGCGCACCGCGTTAAGGAGTATCGCGCCGGCGAGCTGGAGCGCCGCTATCCGCGCCTCGCGATCGAAGAGGCCTTCTTCATCAACTACGGGTTCCTGCCTCGCGAGACCCTGGCCCTGCTGCATCCGCGCGGGGCGCCGCCCAGCTACGACGCTTGGGACTCCAAGATGCAAACTCGCGCCCAGGAGGTGCTGGCCTTTGTGGGCCAGCGTGGTCTCGCTTACCCCAAGGACGTGCAGGCGCATTTCGACCATGGGCGAATCAGGCGCTGGGGCGCCGACCTGAGTGTCAGTAATCATCTCCTGGAGGGGCTGCACTATCGCGGGCTGCTGCGCGTGGCTCGGCGCGAGGGCGGCACGCGGGTGTACCAGACGGTCACGATCGCGTACCCGACGCGCGACGACAGCCCCGAGGCGCGGTTCGCGCGCGCCGGCCAGTTGCTGGACATGTTGGTGCAGCTCTACGCGCCGCTGCCTGCGGCCAGCCTGGGCTATCTGTGCAGACTCCTGCGTAACGCGGTGGCGCACCTGGCCGCCGATGTGCGACAACTCCAAGAGCACGCCAAATCTCGCTATTCCCATGCCCAGGTCGACGGCCGGCTATGGTTCTGGCCACAGGGCGAGAACCCCGGGGCTGTCCGGCACCAGGTCGACGACAGGCTGCGCTTCCTCGCGCCCTTCGACCCCGTGGTCTGGGACCGAGGGCGCTTCCAGTTGTTCTGGAACTGGAAATACAAGCTGGAAGCCTATGTGCCAGCCCACAAGCGCCGCATGGGCCATTACGCTATGCCTATGCTATGGGGCGAGCAAATGCCGGGCTGGGCCAATCTGAAGGTGGTCAATGGACGGCTGCAGCACGAGCTGGGATTCGCCGGTCTGCGGCCACGCGGCAACACCTTTCAGCGGGCGCTGGACGAGGCGTTGCAGCAGATGCAGAAGTTTCTGGAACTCTAGCACGGGGCGAGGAGCCTGCTGAACGGACGACTATTTGAGGGGCGAGACGGGGGAGTTGGTTTCACTGGGCTGCGGGAGATGAGCTTCGAGAGACAAATTCGAGCGAATGAGCGATTCGACTTGGCTCCAGACGGCGGGGTCGCACTCGATCTGGATGTGGGGCTTCATGAAGAGGCGGTCCCACCAGGGATATTGACCGCAAGTGAGAGGCTTTTCTTTGTAGTCAGAGCGGAAATTGCCGAGGATGCGGGTGTGCGCGGGATTGGCAGCGCGAATTTGCGGCTGGCCATGGAGCATGCCGTCAAGCTGATAAAAGTTGATGGCTTGCGAGACGTTGGCGGGAATTACGGCGTCATCTTCGCCGCGCTTGGAAACGCTGTCGACCTGGATGGTAAGAATCACGGGGATGCCGTCTTTTTCGAGCTGGCGGGCAAGCTCGACGGTTTCGGAAGCGCCCCAGCTGTGGCCAAAAATAATGATGCGGGCGTTTTGTTTTTCTTCGGGCGAAAGCTTTCCGTCGCGGTTGGAATCGAGCTGTCGAAGGACAGCTTCGTGAGCGTCCTTGCCGCGGTGATTCTCAAAAGTCTGCACAAAAGCGGCTGAAGAGTATTCTTCGCGGAGGCGCTCGACGAGCTTGACTTCGGTGTGAACGCGATCATCGTGGCGAACGTAACCGCCGACGAAACCAATGACAACGACGGGCTGCGTGGAGGAAGCACCTGCAGGAATAGCGTTGGGCTTTGAGCTCGCTTCACCAGAGACGATGACCAGCGAAAAAATCAGGAACAAGACCCGGAACGAGGGAAGCATGCGCTGCACCACAACAGGGAAACTACATCAATACAGATGAAACAGACAATACTAGAGTTGCGCCAAATGAGAGCGGAGAAAATGGTACGTAGATGAAAAAAAGAGTAGGCAGAATGTTTCAGTACTCACAGGACTCGGTGGGCGGACTAATTGTATGGGTTACGGAATGGGAGCGAAGGAAACGGCGGTGGTGTGGGCATTGCCATAGGGCAACGTCACATTGGAAGCTGTTGAGTTGGAACTGTTGATGCGGGCCGCTTGGAGAAGAGCCCAGTCGTTTTTGAAATCGGGCATGATCTCGCGGCTATGCTTGGGACTATTGAGGTAGTGATGGGCGCGCGCGAGGGTGAGCGCGTAAGCCCACTGGGAATCGGTGCCGGTGGCGAAAAGATTGCTGGCGCTGAGACCGAGCCTTGAAGGTTTCCCGCCTTGCGAAATATCGAGCCAGAGGGCGCCGTTGGCATCGAGCGAGAGCGTGCCCGCATGGTCAAGGTGCTTGAAAAGACGACCAAGAAAATTGCGGTCGGGAATGATTTCGCGACTGATGGCTTCCTCTGCCAGGGAACTAAAATTTTCGCGATATTGCTTCC
>DATNHU010000245.1:0-7109 GCA_035604795.1 Candidatus Limnocylindrales bacterium | reverse complement strand
GTTCCACCTGGAGCTGCGCCTCCAGGGTTTTGGTTTTGGTGCCGGGGCGAACCCGCCCGATCAGATCGAGCCACTCCAGTCGTGGATTTTTGAGGCGCGAAGTTGCGCCGGCGATCAGCGGTTCCGCTGTCACCGGCAGCCAGAAATCGGGCATATCGGAGCCGGCGATCTTCGCTCCGAAGAAACTTGGCGGGGCGATACCGACAATCGTGAATGGATGGCCGTTGACAATGAAAGTTGCTCCAGCCATTGAGGGATCGGATCCGTACTTACCCTGCCAGGTGTGGAAACTCATCACCGCCACGGGCGGTGCGCCTTCTTGGTCATCGGAATCGGTGAACAGGCGCCCACGCCACGCGGAAATGCCGAATGTCTGGAAGAAATTGCCGGAAACGTATTCGCCGTTGCCCGTTTCAACAGGGGCCGGCGAACCAGCGCGCCGCACCGCCAGGTGAGCGTTCGCTTCGCCGATCTGGAACGCAGCCAGGTCTTCAAACGCCGGCGTATTGGCGCGGAAGACCTTGTACGCCTCCCAAGAAAAAAGATTCCAATCGTTCTGTTGACGGCCGTCGTTATTTCCCTGGGTGTAACCGTCTGAGTAGCAGCAGATAACATCATCGCCGACTCGCCACAGCTGATCGGGCTGGGAGACGGGCAGGGACCGCAGCATCACCTGTTGTACCAGCGTGAAAACAGCCGTGGTTCCACCAATGCCGAGGGCTAATGTGAGGATGGCGACCGCGGTGAAAGCGGGGGACTTGCGCAGCGCCCGGAGGCCGAATCGAACGTCCTGCCAAATTGTCGCCAGATTGAAGGAAGCGGGCATCTCGAAGGAAGTCTCCTCTTAGTCGCGAATGAATGGATTCTACTCTGGTCGCCCGCGGCACGGTCAGTAAAACAGAATCAGCGGTGCTTCTATCCAGGGTCAACGACTTATGCGGAAGGAACTCCCGAACCCGGCAACTTGCGAAGGTCTGGCAATTCGGATACTCAAACGCTACTGGAAAACTTCACCCGCGTGTTAATTTCCGGGAACGCCGTCATGCAATCAGAATCACGTCTCGAGGATTCAACCGGTCAGAGGAACTTTTCAGAACGCAGCTTCATGACGCGTTTAGAGGGGATACGCACATTTTGGTAGAACGCAATGAATAGGAAAGATAGGATTGCCGCGAGTTGTGTTCCGAGGAGGGGGAAATGCTGAAATGTTGCGTTTCGGTTGGTGCGGCAAGTGTTTGTGTATTGTTGGCGACCGTCTCTATGTCCCCTCAAGTGACCGAGGGGAGTACAACGCGCGTGGCTATCCGCGCGGCTCGTTTGATCGATGGGAAAAGTGAAACGGTGATGAAAAGTGCGGTCGTGCTCGTAGAAGGAGAAAGGATCACGGCGGTAGGACCGGGGCTGGCAATACCTCCGGGTACAAGAGTTATCGACTTGGGAGATGCAACACTCTTGCCAGGTTTGATTGATGCCCACACGCACCTGCTCTCGCAGATGGACGGAGCAAGTGGAGCATCAGATGCCGGAGAGATGCTTCGCATTGTGGCCACACAGAGCACCGCGGAGCGGGCCCTCCTCGGAGCAAAACTGGGGAAAGAAGACCTCGAGGCTGGAATCACGACTGTAAGGGACCTTGGGAACTCCGGTGTGAATGGCGACGTAGCTCTGCGCAGGGCCTTCGACCGAGCGTGGTTGCCGGGGCCACGCATGGTGAATTCGACGCGAGCGCTGGCAGCGCAGGGAGGTCAATTCGGGCCGTTGACGCCCGAAGCCCAGAAATTGATTGAAGAGGAGTATGTGACAATTCGAGGAGCGGAAAGCGCCCGCCAAGCAGTTCGTCAAGCTCTGTTTGACGGAGCGAGATGCATTAAAGTGATTGTGAATGGCTCGCCCGCGAACGTGACACTGGAGGAGTTGAAGGCGATTGTCGAAGAGGCCCATGCGGCTGAAGTAAAGGTCGCGGCGCACGCCATAGGCGATAAGGCAACAAGGATTGCGGCTGAGGCCGGAGTGGATTCCATCGAGCACGCGTATATCGTTCCGGATGATGTCCTAAAGATGATGGCCGAAAAACACATTTACCTGGTGCCGACAGATGTGACGATGCAAACAATTGAAGACCTCACTTTCGGGAAACGTCAGTCGAGTGCGGAGGAGCGCAGCAAGCTCGAAAAGGAATATAAGCCATTTGTGGAAGGCGAGCGGCAGCGATTGAGACGTGCCAGGAGCATGGGCGTGCCGATTGCAGCAGGTTCGGACATGTATTGGTCAATACCAGGGAAGACCCGCGGCCAGGCTAGTTTGCTGGTGTACGAAACTTATGCAGAAGCAGGAATGACGCCGATAGAGATCATTCGCGCTGCGACTCAAAGCGCCGCGGAATTGCTGGGAATGCAGGACCGGATAGGAACACTGGAAGCGAACAAACTTGCTGACATCATCGCAGTCCCTGGAGACCCGCTACAGGACGTTAAGGCACTGGAGCATGCCGTGTTCGTAATGAAGGGCGGGTCTGTGATCCTTAACAAGAAGTAGGGACACAGCGAAGACCACTAAGTCGACAGCACGCGCAGCAATTTCTCAACGTCCTCCATGTCGTTGTATACCGATGGGGACACGCGAATGCGATTGGCGTAAGTTGATATCTGAATATTTGCGTCGCGCAGCGCTTTGCCGAAGTGAGCAGCGGCGCCTCGATAGGTGAACACCTGGATTGGCCCGGCGGATTCGGCCGGCGTCAGTGGCTCAAAACCTCGCTTCGGCAATTCTTCGCGAAGGTGATCCAGAAGAGGCTTGCGGTGGCGCATGATGGCCTCAACGCCAACCGACTCGATATAAGCCAGCGACTCCGCAACGCAGGCCAAGCTTCCCCAGGCCGGCGTACTGACTTCAAACATGGCCGCAGTTTCCGAACCGAGAGTCCATTCGCCCAAGGCTGATCCCGGCGCGTCAAACGGAAAAACATGCGTGATTTGGTGGCGTACTTGGCGCCAGCCAACTTGGACCCGTCTCAGTTCAGAGAGACGATCCGGGCGCACGTACAAAAAGGCCGCGCCAAAATCACCCATGAGCCACTTGTAACACCCACACGAACAGAAATCGACGCCAGTGGACTTCACGTCCACAGGTATGGCGCCAGCGGCTTGAATGATATCCGCGTAAACCAACGCCCCCTTGGAATGAGCTAGATCGGCCAAGGCCTTCAGGTCGTAAGTAAAACCAGTAGTCGCCGATATGAGCGAGACGGCAACCAGCCGCGTATCCTTGCCAATGGCCGCCTCCACGTCAGCAAGGTCGATGCCTCCATCACGCGGAGCTACGACTTTGAGTGGCATTCCTCGCTTGGCGAGTTCGCCATAGAGAACCAGCGAGGCATCGTAATGCAGGGCGTCGGTGACGACTCCCGCCGCTTGGTTCAAGCCCAGGGAGGCGGCGATCAAATTCTCACCTTCCATCGTGCTGGGGACCACCGCGATTTCAGTGGGGTCAGCGTTAATCAGCTTGGCGTACAGGCGCACGGCAAGATCGCGACCATTGTTGCCTGGGCCGATGCGCGTATCGTCAACCACGCGATGCTTCAGGTATTCCACGTAGCTGCTTCGCGTCGCGAGGTTCATCGGATGGGTAAAGGCCGCATCCAGGTACACGCCATCGAAAGGGAAGCTGGCTTTATCGGGCAGGGAGGTGTGGCCGCGCTCGTCTGCCGCCAGACTCCAACCAACACGCGATGCCAGCATTGGCAGCGAACATAATCCCCCGAGCAAACGGCGCCTTGAGACGTCCATTATTTGCCCTCCGCTGCCTGCGCCTACCGCGACTGGCTTTATCACGGTGCGAGGCCGCCGAAGCATAACACAAGGCCAAAGCACGGTTTGACGGACGTCTGCTACCTGATCGCTCGTCGGAAACTGGCCGAATAGGGAACTTTTCAGGCTCATTGACCGTACCTGAGAGTAGAATGATGTTTGGCGAGGGCGCCCGCGTCAGCATTCTGCTTGGCCCGGGGCCCGAAAAGCGACTGGGAGGTGTGGGATGGTCTGCGGAAACTGCCGGCGGGAAATTGCCAATGAATCGAACTTTTGTTACCTCTGCGGCGCGCGCCAGGTAATGGCCGCTCCTCAGTATTCCCGTGAGCCGCGTCGCCTGACGCGCTCCATCCGAGATTGCAAGATTGCGGGTGTTTGTGGCGGGCTGGCTGAATATTGGGACATGGACCCGACCATTGTGCGGTTGGTGTGGGTTCTTCTGGTAATTTTCCCCGTGCCCCTGGTGCCGGCTTTCGTGGCCTACTTTGTGGCCTGGATCGTCATACCCAAGGCCGAATTACCGACGTATGTGCCAGTCCAACAGCAAACTCAACCTGCCGCGCCGCAGACGCAAGCACACTAAGTTTTCTTTATTGGCGGCTTCCCGAGATCCATTCCTTGGGGCGGGAAGTCGCGGATAGATTCGTCAATTTTTCCTGGCTACTTTCCTAACTATTTTTCGTAACTATAGAATTCGTTTCTACTCATACCGCAGCGCGATAATTGGATCCGTTCGCATCGCGCGTCTGGCCGGCGCATAACAAGCCACCAGCGCCACAATTGTCAGGAGCAAAGACACGCCAATGAGTGTAATTGGGTCGGTGGGACTCACGTTGAACAGCATCTTGGCCATCAACCTGGTCAACGCAATCGCGCCGATGAGTCCAACTCCAACTCCCGCCAACGCCATTAGCGCTCCTTGACCCAGCACGATTTTCAACACATCACTTTGTTGCGCGCCCAGAGCCATGCGGATTCCAATCTCATGGGTCCGCTGGCCAACCATGTAGGAAACCACGCCATAGATCCCAACGCTGGCAAGCACCAGGGCCAGTGCCGCGAACACACCCATCAGGATCATAGAGAACCTTCGAGCCGCCAGAGAATCCGAAACGATTTCCTCCATGGAGCTCACGTTATAGACCACCTGTTCGTTGCTCATGTGCTGCATAATCTGCCGGATCGCCGCGCTCACATCGCCTTTGGCTCCATTTGTACGCGCCACCAATCCTGCGCCGTTGGCGATCAGCAGCATAATCTGGTCGGGAAGTTGCATGGCCGGAAGATACATTTGCGCCTGTATGGGGGCTTTCGCATCGGAATCCAATCCCCAGTGTTTCACATGTCCTGTGACCCCGACGATTTCCGGTTGCGTATCCAGAAGCGCCAAATGGATGCGTTTGCCGATCGGATCTTGATTAGGGAAAAACTTGTTCGCAAAATCCTCATCTATGACAACGACGGCAGGAGCATGTTCCGTGTCCTGTTCGGCCAAGAATCGTCCACGAAGCAACGGGGTCCCCATTGCTTTCAGGTAATCCGGCTCGACCAGATAAAACAGACCAATTTCCATGTCTTTTTGGGTGGCCGGCTTGGGATGGCCTTCCAGCCAAAAGGGCAGCTCGGAATCTCCCTGCATCGGCAGCGAGCCACCCTGCAGCGATACGGATTGCACACCGGGCACAGCGGTCAACGCGGAGTGTACCTCGCGAAGCAAGGAGCGAATGCTTGCGCCGCCCTTCACTCGGCCCCTCGGGAAAGTCATGTCAAACGTGAGGACGTTGTGCGGATCAAATCCCGGATTCACGCTCCAGAGTGCCGCCAGACTGCGGATCATCAGGCCCGCTCCCGCAAGCAGAATGAGCGCCATGGCCATTTCAATAACTACAAACATGCTTTGCGTTCTATGACGCGTTCCGCTTGCGCCTCGGCCGCCCTCCTTCAGTGTTTCCTGCACGCTGGTCCGCGACATCTTCAGCGCAGGCGCCAAGCCGAAGATGACTCCCACCAGCAGCGAAATGCCTAAATTAAAAAGCAGGACGTGCGAATCCAAGCCTATTTCACGCGAGCGCGGCAGAGCCTGGGGCAGGGAACGGAGAACCGCACCCGTTCCCCAATAGGCAATGCCAAGCCCCAGGCCACCGCCCACAATCGCGAGGATTACGCTCTCGGTCAGCAGTTGCCGGATAACGCGCCCCCTGCTTGCTCCCATCGCAGAGCGGATTGCAAATTCACGCACGCGTCCTGTCGAGCGGGCCAGCAAGAGATTTGCAACGTTGGCGCAGGCAATCAGAAGAACAAATCCAACCGCGCCCAAAAGAACAAGCAAGAATGGCTGGATGTCTCCCACCATATCTTTTTTGAATGGAACCAAGGCGATGCCCGAACCTTTGTTGGCCTCGGGATAGGTTGCGGCGAGATTCTTGGCGATGCGGTCCATGTCCGCTTGGGCCTGCTGGATGGCCACGCCCGGCTTGAGTCGGCCGATGGATTGAGTTCCGAAACTTATCCTGCGGTCTCGAAATGTCGGATCGTTCCATTGCCCGATCGGAACGTAAACATCTCTGGGACGTGTGTAGAGGTTGAAACTCGCTGGGACCACGCCCACAATTTCGCGGTCCGTTCCGTTCAGGGTGATTGACTTTCCGATGATGTTTGGCGACGACCCGAATTTTCGCTGCCATAGCCCGGCGCTAATCATGGCCACCGGGGTTCCGCCCACCACGTCTTCTTCCGGCCGGATGGTCCGGCCCAGAATCGGATTCACTTCCAACACCTTGAAGAAATCTGCGGAAATCTGCCATCCGCGCAATTGCTCGCCGTCTCCGGATCCAGTGAGGAAAACATCTTGATTGCGGTACGCTGCATAAGCAGAAAAGGAACTGTTCTCCTTCTGCCAGTCCAGAAAATTCAGATAGGTGATGGAGCTGTGACCGAAGGTATCCGTGGTTGCATACACCGCGGTCAGTTGGTCGGAATCGGGGTAGGGAAGCGGATTCAGCAGCACTCCATTCACCACCGAGAAAAGCGCGCTATTTGCGCCGATGCCCAACGCCAGCGTGAGAATGGCGATGGCCGTGAACCCGGGCGCCTTGGCCAAGGTGCGAATTCCGAAGCGCAGATCTTGAAAAAGAGTGTTCATATCACCCTCGCAATAAAGGATTGCAGCACCCCATGTTTAGGTAACGAAAATTGGATTCAGGATGTTCCATGAAAAAACAAATCTGCACCACGGGTGGGACACCTTTTGAATCGAGGTTCCAGGAGTTTTGGTTTGTGAGGATCGCTTTTTAGGGTTTCGGC
>DATNHU010000244.1:0-5326 GCA_035604795.1 Candidatus Limnocylindrales bacterium | reverse complement strand
GTGGGCATCACCGCTTCGTTCAGTATTTTTGATCACATGGATGGGTTGTGCGCGGGCATCGCCGCCATCGCATCGTTTTTCTTTGCCATCTATGCTTACTGGGAAGGGCAGACGCTGGTTTTGACGCTGGCGGCGTCGGTGATGGGGGGGGCGCTGGGCTTCCTGCGGTGGAATTTCAAGCCCGCGAAGATTTTCATGGGCGATGGCGGCGCGATGTTTCTGGGATATTTGATGGCCACGCTGGGCGCGAAGGTGCGGTTTGAAAATATGCACCATCGCGTCAGTTGGATTGTGCCATTGCTGATTCTCGGCGTGCCGATTTTTGACACCACGCTGGTCACGATTTCGCGTTTGCGTCGCGGACTGCTGCCCTTTGCGACGCCGGGCAAGGACCATGCCTCGCACCGGCTGGCGAATCTGGGCCTCGGGCAACGCGGAGCAGTGCTAGTTCTCTATGGTGCGGGAGCTGTTTTCGGTTCTATTGCGCTGCTCCTGAGCCGACTTTCCGTGAATGAAGCGTATCTCCTTGGTGCTGCGACGCTGACCGTAATTGGAGCTGCTGTTTACAGGCTTGAGCACGCGCCTTACGAACGCCAGAAAAAGAACGGCGCTTCCCACTAAATCCACATCCGTCAAATCCAAGCCCCGTTTCAAGTGGACGCTGCTCCCGGGACAAATCTGTCTTGTTTGCTCCACCATTTGATTCGGTTATACTCACGCTCACCCTCTCTGGAGTTGCTCAGTTGTCATGACCCTATTACCAGCGAAGGGTGAGGAACTGGAGCGCGGCGCTACCGGGCGTCGCTTGCAGGCCGCGGGGCGAGCGGCAATCGTTCGTGACGGCGAAATGTCGCCGAAAGAATTGAAAGAGGAAATTTGTCCCAGCCAAGTACGTCCCCGAAAAGAGTAACGGTAGTGGGCGGATCAGTGGCGGGCATGTACACAGCAAGCCTGCTGGCTCGCGGAGGCGCGCGCGTCGAACTGTTGGAACGTAGCGAGCAACTGGATCCCATCCGCAGGACGCTGATCGTCACCAGCCATATGCGAGACCTGTTGGGGCCCGCAGGCGATGCTTCCGTTGTGAATGAGATTGGACGGTTTGAGCTTTTCACGGACGGGCGCTCGGCCACGATTGAGCTGAAGCGTCCTGACCTGGTTATTGAGAGGGCAGCGCTCATACGGAGTTTGGCTGCGCAGGCGCAAGCCGCCGGCGCGCAGCTCAGCTTCGGGCGCAAGTTTCTCGGTTTGAACGGTAGCGCAGATGGGATACGCCTGCTGGCCGAGCGCAGCGCGGACGGCGTCAAGGAAGATTATCAAGCTGACTCGGTGGTAGGTGCGGACGGCGCGGCCAGCAAGGTCGCGGAAGCCGCTGGCTGGCCGCGGCAAACCACCGTACCGCTGGTGCAGGCAGTCGTAAAACTTCCGGCGGACTATCCAGCGGGCACTGTCCGAGTTTGGTTTATTCCCGACGACACTCCTTATTTTTACTGGCTCATACCGGAAGCGAATGGGCAAGCTGCGCTGGGGTTGATTGGAGAGGATGGCGCCCAAACACGCAGCGTGCTCGAACGTTTCCTGGAGAAAAAACATTTCGAGCCGATGAGTTTTCAAGGAGCGCGCATCCCGGTTTATACCGGCTGGGTCCCGGTGGAGCGGACGCTGGGCGGAGGGCGAGTTTATCTGGTGGGCGACGCCGCCGGCCAAGTGAAGGTGACCACCGTGGGTGGCATCGTAACGGGTGTGCGCGGGGCGGAAGGCGTGGCCGAGTCAATTCTGAATGGCGGGCGCAGCCGGAAACTGTTGGCTCTGCGGCGCGAATTGAATTTGCATTTGCTGATTCGCCGGGCGCTGCACCATTTTCAGCAGGCCGACTATAGCCGCCTGGTGGACCTGTTGAATTCTCCGGCGAAGCGATCTCTTAGCCAATATTCACGCGACGAGGCCGCACAAGTTCTCTGGCATATTTGCCGAAACCAACCGCGTTTGTTGTTGCTTGGGCTGCGGGGATTGATGATGCGCAATTCGCTGGCGCCGCGTGACCGCGCGTAAGCCATCCGTCTTCTGGTTTCCATGGCAGTTGATGCGTAGAGTTGGCGGACATGGACGGAACTTTGGAATTCCGCTTTGACCTGTTCACAAATTCGGTGAAAATAATGGTCCGTGGACTTCCCATTTCGTTTTTGGGAAGGGAGTAAATCTTGCGCATTGCCGTCATTGGTTGTGGATACGTGGGACTGGTGTCCGGCGCTTGCCTGGCCGGAATCGGCCACCAGGTTATCTGCGCGGACAATGATGGAGCCAAGATCAAGAAGCTGAACGCCGACGAAGTACCCATTTTCGAGGAGCACCTGGATGAGGTGATCGACGAGGCGCGTCAGGCAGGGAGGCTTTCGTTCACCAATAGCGTGGCGGAAGCGGTGAATGCAGGCGACGTCATTTTCATCTGTGTGGGGACCCCGCCGCTGGTGGATGGCGACGCCGATTTGAGCGCGATAGAAAATGTGGCGCGCGTGATTGCTTCGGAAGCGCGGACCACGAAACTGGTGATCGAAAAGAGCACGGTGCCGGTGCAGACCGGCACCCAGGTCAAACGCGCACTCCAAGTTTATGGACGGAACCCCGGCATTACATTTCGCGTGGCGTCCAACCCCGAATTCCTGCGCGAGGGCACGGCGGTATACGATTTTCTGCACCCGGACCGAATTGTTGTGGGCGTGGAAGACGGTGAATCCGAACGCCAGCTTCGGGAAATCTACAAACCCATCCTGGAAGGGACCTTCACCTGCCCTGTGCACGCGAAACAGTGTCCTCCGATTAGCGCCGAGCAATTCGTGGTGACTACCATCAACAGCGCCGAGCTGATTAAACACGCATCGAATTCCTTCCTGGCCCTGAAAATTTCCTATGCAAATTTGATTTCCGATTTGTGCGAAAAGCTGGGCGCCGATGTGGAGGAAGTCACGCGCGCCATGGGCATGGACCCGCGCATCGGGCCGCAATTCCTCCGCGCCGGGATTGGATTTGGCGGGTTTTGCTTGCCGAAAGATGTGCAAGCATTTATCCGCCTGGCCGAAAAAGCCGGCGTCGAGTTCGCCATGTTGAAGGAAGCGGAACGCGTGAACAAGAATCGAATTGATGCATTTGTGGGCCGGGTGCGCCGTGCGCTGTGGATCATCAAGGATAAGCAGATTGGGGTGCTGGGACTGGCATTCAAGGCCAACACGGATGACATTCGTTTTTCACCAGCCATTGAAGTAATCGGCAGGTTGCGCAGCGAAGGCGCGCGCATTTTCGCATCGGATCCACAAGCCATTGAACGCACCCAGGTGATGTATCCCGACTTGAAATATTCGCATGACCCCTATGAAGTGGCGAAGGGCGCCGAAGCGCTGCTGCTCTTGACGGAATGGAAGGAATACAAAGCCCTCGATTGGGAGCGCATTCGCCGCTCGATGCTGCGCCCACTCTTGCTCGATGGAAGAAATCTGCTGGATCCTCCCAAAATGGAAGCGCTGGGGTTTGAGTATTACTCTTTTGGCCGGCCCGAGGGTGCAGTTGCCGCCACAACGCACTAATTTCGCCACCTAGAATTGCTCAGTGGTTCAGTGGAATTGATTTTCGCTGCAATCCCTTTCCCTTTTTCTTCTCCGGCAACATCCCATGGTCATGCTGCATCCCCCCTTAGAAAAAGAAACACTGGGCGTTCCATAATTACAGGGCTAGTACCCTCTGATAGTGAGCGCGTGGGTGTTCCTACATTCTGAAACTGTGGGACTTAGCGGATTCCTGCGGAAATGGCAGGAGTATTGCCTTCTTCAACCGTGGGTAACAGTTTCAGAAAGATTCGAATTCTTCTCAGGAGGTTTAGTGATGAAGAGAACAATTCTTTTCCTGATGGGAATGCTCGCGCTTGCTCCCATCGCATTCGCAAACAATGCCGACAGGGATAAAGACGAACGCAAACGATTAGAAAGTGCCGGCATGGTGATGCACGAAATCCTGAACGTGCCCGATGACATCCCGCAAGATCTAATTGACAGGGCACGCTGCGTCATCGTGATGCCGTCGGTACTGAAGGGGGCATTTGTGGTTGGTGGAAGCTACGGACGCGGTGCAATGGTCTGCCGCACGGGCAAGGATTTTGATGGGCCGTGGGGCGCTCCAGCGATGTACGCGCTCGAAGGAGCCAGTGTCGGCTTCCAGATTGGCGGAGAAGCCACCGACTTCGTTTTTCTGGTGATGAACGATCGCGGAGCCAACAGCCTGATGCGCAGCAAGGTGAAGTTGGGCGGTGACGTTTCCGCGGCGGCAGGGCCCGTGGGGCGTTCGGCCTCAGCGGACACCGACGCCCTCATGCGTTCGGAAATCCTGAGCTACTCGCGCGCACGAGGAGTTTTCGCCGGTGTTTCGCTCGAGGGCTCCACGCTGCGGCCGGATGGCCGAGCGAATCGTAACCTCTACGGGCGGTCCCTCAGCGCCAGGGAAATTGTGCGCGGCACGGAAGTGACCACTCCCGAGCCGGCACAAGATCTCATCGCGCGATTGGAACAAGCATCTCCGCGGCTCCGGTCTTAACCAGAGCCATGGAGGCGGGCGAGCATCGCGCCATGCTCGCCCGCTTACCTCTTCCACTGAAAATGTGAAAGGAGGAAACCATGAAAGGGATCATGAGCGTTGCGCTGGGGATGTTACTCGCAGTGAGTTTGGGACCGGCATTCGCACAGGGCGGGGGCCAGCAGGAACAGCACCAGCAGCATCGCGGAAATGGTGGACGCATTCCACCGCCTCCGTCGGCGCGAGCGACTGGATATAACGAACGCGAAGGCGAAAAGATTGAAGGCGGCAAAATTGACAATCGCCAGCATGTGAACAACGACCGCTGGTACGGGCATGACAGCCCGGATGACAAGCGATTTCTCCAGGTCCGTTCGTCTCAGTACGGCCGGTTCGAGCATGTTGGTCCATCGTTTATATTCCGAATCGGTGGGTTCGACAGGGACCGCCACACGTTCTGGTTTCCCGGTGGCTTCCACTTTGAGGTAGCCGCCTGGGATTGGCCCGAAACCGTTGATTGGTGCTGGGACTGTGCGGAGGATCTCGTAGTGTATGACGACCCTGATCACCCGGGATGGTACCTGCTCTACAACACGGAAACCGGAACCTACGTGCACGTGCAATATCTCGGCACGCGCTAACTGGAATTCCCCGGAGCAAAGCACAGGCCCCATCCTCGTCCCGGCGGAAGCTGTCGGCGCGAGGGTGGGGCCCCTCGGTGTCGCTTCATCAGAACGTGATTTTTCGGTAGTGGGCTACTTTGAAATCGCGC
>DATNHU010000243.1:0-4135 GCA_035604795.1 Candidatus Limnocylindrales bacterium | reverse complement strand
GGCCAAGGCGCTCAGCGTGCGGGCGCTGGTACGTTATTCGGAGGACGCCTCGCTCCAGCTGATTTTCGATTCTTCGGGCCTGCCGCCCTCTTCGGATCCAACGCATCCGGACAAATTCATTGTTTACCTTTCTGACGCAAGCATCCTGGCTCAAACGCCCGGCTGGTCAGGCTTGCCGGCGGACGCGAAACCCAGCACGGGGGACTATGTACGGTATCTCGATGGAAACGTTCCGTTCCGGGCGGTTACCCTTCGTGATGTCCCGATACTTGACCGCGAGGAGGACGTCACCGTTCCCGTTGCAAAGATCACCGTGGTCTACGCGGCATCACGGCTGGGGGTCAGGGACCGAGTTTGGCGAGTGGGGATTTTTCTTGGCGCGGCCGGTTTGCTACTGCTCATTCCCATGACCTCGCTGACAGTTTGGGCCGTTCGTCGAAGCTTCAACCCGCTTCACGATTTGGCCGACCGCGCGGGAAAGATTACTGTGCGGCAATGGTCGTTTGACGCGCCCTCCGAAGCGCTGACCACGCCTGAACTGGCCCCTTTGACGGAAGCGCTGAGGATGCTGGTCTCCCGGTTGCGCGATTCATTTGCGCGCCAACGTCAGTTCACCGGGGATCTTGCCCATGAATTGAAAACTTCCGTGGCCATAATCAAATCGGGGGCCCAGGTGCTTTTGCATAACCAGAGATCGGCGGCGGAATATCGCGCCGGGATTGAAGAATTGCTGACTGATTGCGAGCGCATGGAGTCTTTGGTGGAAAGAATGCTGAGGCTGGCGCGCGTGGAGCAGTGGTCGGACGATGGTGCACGCGAACGTTTTGCGACGATTGAAGTGGCTGCCACCTGCGAAGCGGCCATCAGCCGCGTCACGGTTCTTGCGGCGGCAAAAAATGTTCACATAAAATTCGATCGAACCGGAAGGGTTCAACTTCATGCCGATCCCGAAGATTTGGAGCTTGTCTGGGTGAATCTTTTGGACAACGCCGTGCGCCACAGTCCTCCGGGCTCAACCGTTGATCTCCACTTGCAACGTGACCAGGGCGGTCACGCCACCATTCAAGTCACGGACGCGGGAGAAGGGATTCCGGCCGGGGAAATCCCTCGTGTATTTGAACGGTTCCATCGGGGAGAAAATTCAAAGGGTCGCGCCTCGAGCGGTTTTGGCCTGGGGCTGGCGATTTGCAAAGCCATTGTGGAAGCTTATGGCGGCAGCATTCGTTTGGAAAGCGCCGTGGGCCGCGGGACATCTGTAAGTGTCGAGCTTCCCGCCGAATCCCTCGAAGAGGTCGTGCCTGCGTTAAGCCCTGATTAAGGTTCTCAGTTCTACTCTCCAGTGCTTTTCTCGCTCGAACAGGTGTATTCTGCGCAATCGCAAATGGCGGCTAATTCAGAGATGAAGATTCATTTCCGCAAACAAGTGCACAGGAGCTTGCGTCTCGCACTGGTCATCCTGACTTGTGCCGTGGCTACTGGAGCGCAGGTGCCCCCTCAACAGGCTTCTGGCGCGGCTTCCCAAGTTGCAACACCCGCCCCTTCCGGCAAGAGGCTGACGCTCCAGGATGCTTTTGCGAAGGCCGACCAGCAGAACTTGGATTTGGCCGCGGCGCGATTGAAGCGGGCCGTTGCGCTTGCCGGCATCATTATCGCGGGGCAAAGACCGAATCCTTCGGTTTCATTTTCCGCCACTCGGGATGCGCCGCACGAATCCCTTTTCTTCGACCAACCGCTCGAACTCGGAAACAAGCGGTCAAGCCGGATTTCCGAGGCAAATCAGGAAGTCGCGTTGAGCGATGTAGAGATTTCTGCCGCTGCCCGGCATCTTCGCCGGGAGGTGCGCGATGCTTTTTTTGCGGCGGCACTCGCCTCTGGATTGACCAACCAACAGAAACAACTGGTTGACCTGGCGCAAAAACTCCGTGATATCGCGAAATCACGGTTTGATGCGGGCGATGTCCCACAATTGGAAGTGATGCAAGCCGATTTGGAGCTGTCTCGTGCGCAAGCGGATCATGAGGTTGCACGCCAGGAGGAGAAGGTGGCATTCAGCCGGCTTTCGACGCTGCTCAACGAGCCCGCGGGCACAAATTGGGAACTGATCACGCCCCTAGACACCGCTCCGCCTCAAGTTGCCTTGCCGGATTTGATTGCTCGCGCCTCGGATGCCAATCCGGATTTGCAGCATCTGGTCAAAGAGGTCCTCGTGGAACAGGCGCGCGAGAAGATCTTTCGTTCCGAGCGCATTCCTGACGTGACCGCCGAGTTTGGCGCGGATTTTAATGCTCCAGGCGACTATCGGGTTGGCGCTCGAGGCCAACTTACCGTTGGCTTGCCCATCTTTTCGCGTTACCAGGGCGAGCTTGCTCAATCTTCCGCCACGCAGAAAATGATTGAAGGGGAAATTTTGGCCACGCGCCGATCGGTGTCCGGTGACGTGGAAGCTGCATATAACGAGCTTGTGGCCCGGCAAACTGAGGTGGATCTTTACCGCCGAACCGTAATTCCCGCGGGCAGGAAACTGGAAAGTCTCGCTGAGGATAGTTATGGTGCCGGGCGGACCAGTATTCTCGCGGTGCTGGACGCTCAGCGATCCGTTCAACTGAACGAGCACGACTATCTTCAGAGCCTGTTCGAGTTGCAGCAGGCCTTCGCGGTATTGGAAGAAATCGTAGGAGCAGCACTGGATTGAACATGCGAATACATGAACGAGTCATTTTAGGACGTATGTCCATTAGCGGATTCAGCTGGTTTGCTCTCGGCGTACTCGTCGCCTGCCTGAGTGCCGGTTGTTCCAAAGGCGGCGCTTCGGACGAGTCCGACACCCCCAAGGAAGGCGCCACGGTTGCACAAGTTACGCTCACGGAAGTGACTCGCACCGACATCAGCCGCGTTCTCCAGCTCAACGGATCCATTGCCGCGGTTCCAAACCTCGACGTGAAGGTGAGTGCATTCGTTCCCGGACGGATCGCCGAACTCAAAGTTGCCGAAGGGGACAGAGTCAGCGCGGGACAGTTGATCGCTCAAATTGACGATCGTTCCTATCGTGATCAGCTTACCCAGGCGGAAGCCGGAAAAGCGCAGGCCGAAGCCAACGTGGAAAGTGCCAAGCTCAATCTGGCGCGGAATGAGGATTTGGTTCAGCGGGGAATCGCGGCGCGCAAAGACTTGGAAGATGCTCGCACCGAGTCAAGCGTCACCGCGGCCGCATTAAAGCAGGCTGTCGCCGCGCTTTCTATAGCTCAATTGCAATTAACGCGGACCGAAATTCACTCGCCCATCGCCGGCACGGTCGTGAAGCGGTTCGTTAGCGGCGGTGAACAGGTGGATGGAACGGCGGCGACTCCAATTGTTGAGGTGGCCTCGCTCGGCGAAGTGGAACTGCAGGCAAACGTACCCGCCGCCGATCTTTCCCGCCTTCCAGTTGGACGATCCGTGCGGATCACCTCTACTGCCTTTCCCGGCAAGAATTTCAGCGGGCGCGTGGTTGCAGTTTCGCAGGCAG
This sequence comes from Candidatus Limnocylindrales bacterium, assembly GCA_035604795.1. Lineage (GTDB taxonomy): Bacteria > Acidobacteriota > Terriglobia > Acidiferrales > UBA7541 > DASTCZ01. The sequence goes on along the minus strand of DATNHU010000243.1, from coordinate 630 downwards.
TGGATCCCGCGACCAATGCAGGCATGGTTCGCATTCGCATTCCCAACGGCAACGGCGAACTGCGCCTGGGAATGTTTTTGGGCGCTCAGGTGCCAGTGGAAACGCATTTGAAGGCGCTGGGCGTACCTCCTCAGGCGATTTACCGCGACGATCAAGGGGCTGCCAGGGTTTTTATCGTGCGGGGAGATCAAGCTACCGCGTCCACGGTCAAGTTGGGAATTGAAACACTCGACCGGGCTGAATTGGTTGATGGAGTCAAGGAGGGCGATAAGGTAATTCTGTCCGGCGGCTACGGCTTGGGCGACAAAGCAAAAGTCTCGGTGGAAGCGGCGGATAAAGAAGGGAAGAAAGACGCCAAGCCCGACGACAAAAAAGACGATAAGGACGATAAGAAGGACGACAAATAACCATGAATATCGTCCGCATCAGCCGCGACAATCGCTTCGCGGTTTATCTGCTCACCGCGCTCCTGTTTGGTGCAGGATTGTGGGCCGTTTTTCAGCTCCCCAGCAACATCTATCCCGAAGTTAATTTTCCGCGGATCATGATTCTGGCGCACGCCGGAGACTTGCCGCCCGAGACCACGCTGGTGTCCGTCACGCGCCCTCTGGAAAGTGCGGCCATGACCGT
>DATNHU010000242.1:0-8231 GCA_035604795.1 Candidatus Limnocylindrales bacterium | reverse complement strand
GACACCATCGTCAAGACCAACGTGGAAGCCGTGAAGGAAATCGTGCGACAGATCCGTCTGCGCGATCTGGGCGGCATCATCATCGTGGATTTCATTGACATGGAAGAGCGCCGAAACCGCGACAAAGTGATGCACGCGCTCGACGATGAACTCCGCGCCGATAAAGCGCCGTCCAAGGTGCTCTCCTTCAACGAATTTGGCCTGGTGGCCATCACGCGCAAGCGCACGAAACAGGCGCTCGAAAAAGTTCTTTGCCAGCCCTGCCCCTATTGCACGGGTTCGGGCATGGTGAAGTCGCTGCCCACGCTTTGCTACGAAATTCAAACGGAAGCGACCAAGATGGCCGGCGACCTGGACGCGACTAGCATCACGCTGCGCGTTCATCCAGAAATTGCCAAAGCCCTCAAGACCCGTGAGGCCGGGCTCATCGAGGATTTGGAGAATGCCACACATAAGAGCGTGATTATTCAGTCCGACCCCACGCTGCATTGGGAGCAGTACGATATTTTCTAGTGCTTTGAGCAGTTGGTTCGGCATTGTGAAACGCCCTGGCGGGAATCTCACCAGGGCGTTTCAATTTTCGTCCTCAGCTTGAATCTAGCCCCCGCTATATCTCTGCTCTTTCCACGGATCGCCGTACATGTTGTAGCCATTCTGTTCCCAGAACCCGGGCTCGTCCTTTGCGAGCAGCTCGATGCCTCGGACCCATTTCACACTTTTCCAGGCATATAGTTGCGGCACCACCAGACGCAGAGGATACCCGTGTACCGCAGATAGGGTCTGGCCATCATGTCGAAGTGCAAACAAAGAAGTTGGGCGCAGCAGATCATCGAGAGGCAAATTCGCGGTGTAATCCTGCTCGGCGTGTATGATCGCAAAGTGCGCTTCAGGTCTTACTTTGGCAAGTGCCAGGACATCGGTAACCGCCACGCCTTCCCACCGATTGTCGAATCGGCTCCAGCGTGTCACGCAATGCATGTCTGCAAGCACTACTCTTTGCGGCAAACGGTTGAACTCTTCCCAAGTAAGCCGGACAGGTTTCTCCACCAATCCGCTGATGGTGAAGTCCCATCGTGCCGCCTCAAACCGAGGAACCGATCCATATTGCAGCACCGGCCACTTGAGCGTCAGCGATTGCCCGGGCGGAAGGCGGCCCGCTTCGCGCATCTGGCGCTCGAGTTGTTTTCGCTCGCTCGACTCACCGAATAACATGCCGCCAAGATTACATGCGGAGCGGGCTGCTCGGCTAGCTTATGTCCACTTCGATGCCGCCAACCCATCCAGCCGCGAGATTGTAAATCACGGCGCCGATTGCATTGCAAATGCCTCCGGCCAACCCGTAGATGATTGGGAAGATGATGATCGCACCCACACCCACAAACATTCCGGCAGGGCCGCCCGGGACCGCGATTCCAGTTCCCAAAATCGCTGCGAGACTGATGCACGCGCCAAGGATCAACCCCAGGAGCCCGTAAACAATCAATCCGATCTTGAACGCTGAACCGGGGCCAATTCGTTTCAGATTCGCCATGGCAATCTCCTTTTGGGTGGGATAGTAATGGGCGGGATGCTAGCAGGGATGGGAAAGCCAAACAAGATGAGCCTTCTTGGCGCGGGGCGCCGCCGCGTCCTCCGCGTGGGCTGTGATACGATTCACTGGAGCGCCACTCAAGTCTTTAGCGCACAAGGAACAGCGTGCCGGCACGAATCCTGAACGGCAATAAAATTCGCGACGAAATTTACTCCGACCTGCGCGGTGAAATCGATTCTCTGCGTGCCGCGGGCATCCAGCCGGGCCTGGCTACGGTTCTCGTTGGCAATGACCCCGCTTCCAAAATGTACGTCAGCAGCAAGATCGCTGCTTGCGAACAGTTGGGGCTGCTCGGTTTTGGCTACACTCCATCGGCTTCGATCTCCACCAGCGAGTTGCTCACGCTGGTCGCCGACCTTAACGCCAACAATTCTGTGGACGGCATCCTGGTTCAATTGCCGCTCCCCAAACAAATCGATTCCAAACTTGTCCTCGAGTCCGTGGATCCCGCAAAAGACGTGGATGGATTCCACCCCGTCAATCTCGGCCTTCTTGTTACCGGCCGTCCCGGACTTGTGTCCTGCACTCCCTCAGGAGTGATTGAAATTCTGCGGCGCAGTGGCATCCCCATTGAAGGAGCCAACGTCGTCGTGGTTGGCCGCAGCGATATCGTCGGCAAGCCCATGGCCTTGCTCCTAATGAACGCCAATGCCACCGTGACCATCTGCCACTCTAAGACACGTGACTTACCCGGCGTGATCCGGCGTGCCGATATCGTGGTCGCCGCAATGGGTCGCGCGGGCATGATCGCCGCCGATTGGATTCGCCCGGGCGCTGCAGTGATAGACGTGGGCACCACGCGCGTCACCGATCCCGAGCAAGCCGCCCAACTCTTCGTCAATTTCCCCGAGCGCCTCGCGAAATTCCGCGAAAAGGGTTTCACGGTTGTGGGAGATGTGCATCCCGACGCCGCGAATGTTGCGGGAGCTATCACTCCTGTCCCCGGCGGAGTAGGCCCACTCACCATCGCCATGTTGATGAGCAACACCGTGAAAGCCGCGCGGCTCCGAAGAGGGGCTCCGGCACCTTACGCCAGCCGCGTCCCGGCCTCTCCGGTAAATCCCTGATGCTGCGCGTTGGCCTAACCGGTGGAATCGGCTGCGGCAAAAGTACTGTGGCGGAAATGTTGCGCGAACAGGATTGCCGTGTGCTGGATGCCGACGCGGTGGCCCGCGACCTCTCAGAGCCAGGGCAGCCCGCCCTTAAAGAGATCGTAGCCGCCTTCGGCCCCGAAATCCTTTTGCCCGACGGTCATATGGATCGGGCCAAGGTGGCTCACCTCGTCTTCCATGACGCGTCCAAACTGGCGAAGCTTAACCAAATATTGCATCCTCGAGTGATCGCCGAGCAAAATCGCCAGCTCGAAGAAATCGCGTGGATGGACCCCCACGCCATTGCCGTTATTGAAGCGGCGCTGCTGATTGAAGCGGGTTATCACCTCGGTGTGGACCGGTTGATTGTGGTCTGGTGCCGGCCCGAGCAACAGATTGAGCGGATCACCAATCCGCGCGGCCGCAACATGTCGCCGGAGGATGCGGAAGCGCGCAGGGCAGCCCAAATGCCGCTGGACGAAAAACGCCGGCTGGCCACAGATGAAATAGATAACTCCGGATCATTGGCCGCCACCAGGCAGCAAGTCGAGCAGCTTGTCGAGCGTTTGAAAGTTGCGGCAACCGGGGAAAACTTGAAAAGCACCAAGGGAGGCAGGCCATGAGTGGCAACCTGAGAACTTCAAACGCAGTTCGCCTGATGGTCGTCGGTGCGCTGATCGCACTGGGCGCCTACTGGGCCGGCGCGCGTTGGGGCCCGCGCGGGCCCGCCCGCGTGGAGGCCCTTCTCCAGGCGCAGAAAACATCCTCGCGCGGCTCTACAGGCCTCACCGAGGAGGAGATGCGCACCGTGAATATCTATCGCCAGGCGACATCTGCGGTGGCCAATATCAACACGCGCATCGTGGAGTATGATTTTTTCCAGAATCCGGTGGCCGCGGAAGGCGCGGGGTCGGGGTTTGTGATTGACGCCCGCGGCTATGTCCTGACCAACTACCATGTGGTGGAAAACGCCGCAAATATCGAAGTGACGTTGGGAGACCGCTCACAATATGCGGCGAAATTTATCGGCGCCGACAAAAGCAATGATGTCGCGCTGCTAAAAATTGATCCCAAGGGCAAGACCCTGTCGGTCCTGACGTTGGGCGATTCTTCTAACTTACTTGTGGGCCAGTCGGTGTTGGCCATCGGCAATCCATTCCGATTTACAAGCACGCTCACTACCGGCGTGATTAGCGCTCTGGGACGCACGGTTCCGACTGGCGAGACAACTTTCATCGACGAAGCAATTCAAACCGACGCCGCCATCAATCAGGGCAATTCCGGCGGTCCGCTGCTCAATTCCCGCGGCGAGGTAATCGGCATCAACAGCGCAATTTACACTCCCTCGGGCACAACGGCCGGCATCGGCTTCGCCATTCCCATCAACACGGCAAAGAGCATTGCGCAGGACTTGATGACGGATGGACACGTGCACCGCGCCGATCTCGGCGTTCAATCGGTTGAGCTGTGGCCCAATCTGGCGGAGGCGCTCAGCTTGCCTGTGACCCAGGGGCTGCTCATCGAGCGCGTTGGCCGAGACAGTCCCGCCGCCAAAGCCGGACTTCAGGGCGGCAATCGCACCGTACTGGTCGGGATGTTCCAGAAATTGTCCGTCGGCGGTGACGTCATCGTGGCGCTGGATGGCAAGGAAGTCGCGAACCAGCTCGATGTGAGCATCCAGTTGAACCATAAGAAGCCGGGTGAGGTGGTGCACGTCACTTACTATCGCGGTGGGAAAAAGTTGGAAACCAACGTGACGCTCGGCGAACGGCAAGACTGACGGACTTGTGGCAGCAGGTGAAGTCAGCATCTGCCGCCACGGTAACTCGCTCCATTCGCCGTCCTGCGGAAGGGATTCCGGCGATTTCCTGACTTCGCGTCCGGTAGTGTAGTATGACCATTGAGTCCGCGTCCCCCAGCGAAGCCGACACTTGGCCGTCGATGAGAAAACATTTCTTGGGAACCCAAACCTTGAAGGCAGCAGGAACCTTGCGTCCGCGGATTGGCGGTTCGCGCCGCATTTCCGCCGGCGCGATTTCGCTTCTCACCGTCCTTGCCGTCGGAGCAGTTTGGGCTCTGCAAGTCCACGCACAGGCGCCGGCGCAAATTGTCGGCAGAGTCGAGGGGCGCGATTTCGTTATCGAACAGGAATCGGCCGCGTCGCCAACTTCAATGGAACCATCGAATTCTGCTTCGGCGATGCTCCCCAGCGGCAGTCACCTGGATGTCCGCACCGGCCAGGCCCGCATCCTGCTGAACGACGGCGGGGAAATCGTTGTTTGCGGACCTGCGCGCGTTCAATTGTTGAAATCGCAAGGCGCCCTTACCGTGGCGCTCGATTACGGCAAGTTGCACATTAAGATCAGTGGTGAAGAGCCGCTCACCCTTTTCACCCCGCTTATTGTTGCCACTCCGGTGATTATCGGCGGCGGCCCGCGCGAAACAATTATCGGCCTCGAGCAAAACGGTCAAATGTGTTTGCGGGCCACATCCGGAGCGGTCCGCGTCGAGCAACAGCTGAGCGGCCAGAGTTTGCTGGTTCCGCAGTTGGGCCAACTCTCGCTCTCGGGCGGCCAATTGACGGCGGCCTCTCCAAGCGCCCCCGGTTGCGCGTGCGAAGTGGAGGTCGCAAAGGATTCTCCATCAAGGCCACCCGTCGCGCGCGACTCAGTTTTCACGCTCAATCCCAACGCGGCGAAATCCGCAGTTGAGACGCTGAAAACTGTCGTCGCACCCCCGCTCCCAGCTCCAAATTCCAACAGGGACTCCGACGCGGCCTCTCAGGCACCCCCGGATTTGGACACTCCAATTTACGAAGTATTGATGCCGGCGCTGATTTACAATTCCTCAACTCATGTGCCTCTCCCCGACCCCAGTCCGCAAACCGTCATGCTGGTGCACACGGTGCGCGTCCACGAGGACACGGTGATTAGCGGCACGATCCAGTCCAATGGAAAACGAAACCCGCAAACCCGCTCTGCGAAAGCGGATCCAAATGCGCAGAAACCTCAGCCCGGATTTTTCGCGCGCATCGGTGGGTTCTTCCGTCGCGTGTTCGGCTCAAAAAGTTAGGCAGGCAACTTCAGAAATTGATTTCGAGGTTTGGCCCGCGCTCACATTCCTTCGTAATTCGGTCCGCCGCCGCCTTCGGGTGGGATCCAATTGATAATCTGGTAGGGATCGGCGATGTCACAGGTCTTGCAGTGCACGCAGTTTGAGGCGTTGATTTTCAGCCGCGCGGCATCTTTCTCTTTCACCATTTCGTAAACTGCCGCGGGGCAGAAATATTGGCAGGGATTTCCGTACTCGCGCACGCACCGGTTGCCGCAAATGTCTGGTTCCAGCACCACCAGGTGGCAGGGCTGGTCTTCCTCATGGCGTGTCCCGGAGTGAAAGACGTCGGTCAACCGGTCAAACGTAAGCGATCCATCTCCCTTGAATCTTCCCGATTGGTCCACCAACTCCGGTCCGCGGTTGAGTTTCCTGTATTCCTCATATCCCGGATTCGCGCGCGCCGGATCAACAAATCCGCGCCCGCCGGAAATCTGCTGCATGGCGGTGCTGAACATTCCCCTGAAGAATCCGTGCTGAAACCCTTGATGGAAATTCCGCACCGCCCATAACTCTTTCTTAATCCAACTCGATTCCACTTTCTTCGGATACGCGGAAAGTTTTTCTGCGGATGTATCGCCGGCGTGCAGTGCGTCAAATATGCTTTCCGCCGCCAACATTCCGCTCTTGATGGCGGTATGGATCCCCTTCAGTCTTTGTGAATTCAGCAGGCTCCCCGAATCCCCAATAATCAGTCCCCCGCTCATTGAACTCTGCGGCCGCGAATACCATCCGCCATAGGGCACGGTTTTCGCCCCATAGCGGAGCATCTTGCCCCCTTCCAGAATGCGCCGCACAAACGGATGCGTCTTGTATTGCTGGAAGGCCATGTGGGGATCAAACAATGGGTCGCGATATTCCAACGCGCTCACCATCCCCAGCGAGACGCGATTGTCCTTCAGGCCATAAATCCATCCGCCGCCATAAATATCCAAAGGAAGCGGCCATCCCAGCGAGTGTGCAACCCATCCAGGTTCTATCCGTCCAGCGGGAACTTCCCACAATTCCTTAATGCCGATCCCGTACGTCTGCGGATTGACTCCATCCAGCTTGTACTTGATAACGAGCTGCTTGGTGAGCGACCCGCGCGGCCCTTCCGCCAGCACCGTCACCTTCGCGCGCAGTTCATACCCGGGCGTATAGTTGTCCTTCGGCTTCCCATTCTTATCCACGCCTTTGTCTTCGGTGATCACTCCGGCGATGCCGCCGTTTTCGTAAATCAGGTTCGCTCCGGCGAACTGTGTGAATAAATTCACGCCTTCTTTTTCCACCAGCCCGCCCAACCATTTCACGAGCTTGTTCAGCGAAACGATGTAATTTCCGTGGTTGTGAAAGGGTGGCGGAGTGACCGGAGATTTCCAAGCGCGTTTCCCGGTGAAGAAATAAAACGCGTCACTGGATACGGGTGTATCGAACGGTGGAGCCTTCTCAAAATCCGGCACTAGCTCGCGCATCGCCACGGGGTCCATGATCGCGCCGGAAAGCTGGTGTGCGCCAATTTCGCGCCCCTTCTCCAGCACGTAGATATTCTCGGTGGAAAGTTCGGGCTTCCCGCCTGCTTCGTTGTGTTTGCGGATCAGCTGGGAAAGGTGCAGCGCGCAGGCCAGCCCTGCCGGCCCCGCTCCTACAATCAATACGTCGGCATCCAACCGCTCTCGCTCGACCGTCACGCGATTATTCTAGCAGAGCCATTCGGTCTATCGGACACACTTACGGGCAATCGTCTTCTCGAGAAACAACCCTTGGTCTAGCTTGCTTTGGATTTTTCCAGCTCTTCGGTCAGGGCGGGGATAATCTCAAAAATGTCGGCCACAATTCCATAATCCGCCACTTCGAAGATCGGGGCGTTCTGATCCTTGTTAATCGCCACGATCGTCCGCGACCCTTTCATTCCCACTACGTGCTGAATCGCTCCGCTGATTCCCAGCGCAAGATAAAGCTTCGGCGCGACCGTTTGTCCAGAGCTGCCAATCTGCCGTTCCATGGGCAGCCATCCTTCGTCGCAAATGGGCCGCGAGGCCGCAATTTCTCCGCCGATGGCCTTGGCCAGTCTTTCCGCCAGCGGAATATTTTCCGGCGCTTTGATGCCCCGCCCGACAGCCACGATAATCGGCGCCTGCGTCAAATCCACCGCCTGCTTGGCCTCGCGGAACAAATCCCCCGGTTTGGTGCGGATCTGCTCTGGCTTCAATTCCACACCGATTTTTCGCACTGCGGCCTTCCCGCTGGGATGCGCCGCAACCAAGTCCGCGCGAAACGCACCCGCTTGGAATGTCGCGAACCAGGGGCCTGCTACCGCAAAACTGACGTCCGCCGCCGTCTTCCCCTGAAACATCTGCCGCACAAAAATCAATCGGCCGTTTTCGTGCCGGTAGCTGATGCAATCGCCGATCATCCCTTTTCCCAGCGACGCCGCGAGCTTCGGAGCGAAATCGCGC
>DATNHU010000241.1:0-3418 GCA_035604795.1 Candidatus Limnocylindrales bacterium | reverse complement strand
CTATGAAGTACAAAAACAAGCATTTTCGCGCCGAGAAAGAAATAAGACTCGTTGCCACCTCCCATCACAATTGGTTTTACGCGAAGACTCCCGGAGGGTATGAAGACGATCTTCCGATCCATTTCAGACCCCACCGTTTATTCGGCTTCGTTCCCTACCTCAAATTCTTCATCGAGCGCAAAAGCAACAATCGCCCGCAAGGAACCCAAGAAACTGAAACGCAGATGAAAGAAAGAAAATTGAAAGAGGAAGCCGCCAAGCAACGAGAGTTATTGCCGATCACTGAAGTTATCGTAGGACCGATGGCACGCCAAAGGGAGGCAAAAACTGCTTGCGAAATCCTCCTATCCGAAAGGGGATACAAACAAGTCTCGGTAAACTTGTCTGGTATACCTTATCGAGGACTTTAACCGCCGCAAAAAGAAATCAGCGGCGCGTGGCCGGCAGATTGATGGGTGAGGCGATTTTGGATGCCGCATCCTTTGGCCTTTGTTTCTTAAAAAGGTGCGGTTTTTGACGTTTCCTGGTTCGGGGTTTCACACCGCTGCGTCCTGGCGCCGCTGAATGCGAGAAAACAGCCGTTCGCTGCAGGCTTAAGCCACGGAGAATCAGCGCGTTGATTCCGTCGCAGGGGAATGGTAGCCTTTTTGTGATAGAGTTTACGTCCCCGCAAGAACCGTAAGCTTGGGGTGTATCCGCCCCGTCGTTGATAGACGAGGACAATAGGAGAGAGGTTTTGAGCGAATCCAAGAGGAATTTTCTGTTTACGTCGGAATCGGTGACAGAGGGTCACCCGGACAAAATTGCCGACCAGATTTCTGACGCGGTGCTGGATGAAGTGATGCGCCAGGATCCCAAGGGTCGTGTGGCATGCGAGACGCTGGTCACCACGGGATTAGTGGTCGTGGCGGGGGAAATTACGACCAGCGCCCACGTGGATTACGACGAGCTGATTCGCAACACGGTCGAACAGGTCGGCTACGACAATGCTCTCTTCGGTTTTGACGCGAACACTTGCGCGGTGATGTGCACCATCAAGCGCCAGTCCCCGGACATCGCCATGGGCGTGGATACCGGGGGCGCCGGCGATCAGGGCCTCATGTTCGGCTTCGCCTGCGATGAGACCGCCGAACTAATGCCCATGCCCATCCAGTTGGCCCACCGCTTGACGCAACGCCTCGCTGAAGTCCGCAAAAGCAAGAAAGTTGATTTCCTACGGCCCGATGGAAAATCTCAAGTTACCGTGGAATACCGCGACGGCAAACCCTTCCGTGTGGATTGTGTGGTGATCTCGACGCAGCACAGCGACACTGTCCCGTACGAGGACCTGCGCCACGCCGTCATGGAGTACGTGATCCGGCCCATCATTCCCGCGCACATGCTCGACGCAAAAACGAAATATCACATCAACCCCACCGGGCGCTTTGTCATTGGCGGGCCGATGGGCGATGCCGGCTTGACTGGACGCAAAATCATCGTGGACACCTACGGCGGTTACAGCCGGCACGGTGGCGGCGCATTTTCCGGCAAGGATCCGTCGAAGGTGGACCGCTCGGCCTGCTACATGGCCCGCTATATCGCCAAGAACATCGTGGCCGCAGGTCTCGCCAGCCGCGCCGAAGTGCAATTGGCCTACGCCATTGGCGTCGCCGAGCCCGTCTCCGTCATGGTGGACGCTTTCGGCACCGCCGCCATCCCCGAAGAAAAGATCACCGAGCTCGTGCGCGAAAACTTCTCGCTCACCCCCAAAGCAATCATTGAGACGCTTGACCTGCGCAAGCCCATCTACAAGCCGACCGCGGCCTACGGGCATTTTGGCCGTACCGGCCCCGGCTTTACCTGGGAACGCACGGACCGCGCCGACACGCTGCGCAAGGCTGCGGGACTCGGAGCAGTTGCCGAAGTTGCGGCACGGCGTTAAGCGAAGCGGCGCGCGCCGCCGTCCGGGGGTGGTCGCGGCCGAAGTTTTTCTCTCCTCGCAGGTGTCCCACTTGTCGAGGTGAAGTCCTGGAAGTGGAACTGCCCCTGGTTTGCGAATCCTAATCTCTTGAGGAGTGTACGAATGGCAACGGCTCAAATGAAAAAAGGCGATGTGAAAGATATCGGGCTTGCCGATGCGGGCAAGCGCAAGATCGAGTGGGCGGCGCAGCAGATGCCGGTGCTGGAGTCCATTCGCAAACGATTCGCCAAGGAGCAGCCGTTGAAAGGGCTGCGGGTTTCCGCGTGTCTGCACGTCACGAGCGAAACCGCGAACCTGATGATCGCATTGCGGGACGCCGGCGCGGACATCGTGCTCTGCGCGTCGAATCCGCTTTCAACGCAGGATGAAGTGGCGGCCTCGTTGAATCGCGATTTCAATATCCCCACGTATGCCATCAAGGGCGAGGACAACAACACCTACTACGAGCATTTGAAAGCCGCGCTGGAGCACAAACCGCAGTTCACCATGGACGATGGCTGCGACCTGGTGACCATGCTGCTGACCAAGCGCCAGGACCTGGTGCCGAACCTGCTTGCTGGCACGGAAGAAACCACTACCGGCGTCATTCGTTTACGCGCGATGGCCAAGGACGGCACCCTGAAGTATCCGATCATCGCCGTGAACGACGCCATGACCAAGCATTTCTTTGACAACCGCTATGGCACAGGCCAGTCCACGCTGGATGGCGTGATCCGCGCAACGAACGTCCTGCTGGCGGGCCTGAAAGTGGTCATCGCCGGTTACGGCTGGTGCGGGCGCGGCGCTGCCATGCGCGCCAAGGGGCTCGGCTCCGACGTCATCATCACGGAAATCGATCCCGTGAAAGGTATTGAAGCGGTGATGGACGGATTCCGCGTGATGCCAATGGCTGAGGCGGCCAAGCAAGGCGACATCTTTATCACCGTCACGGGCAACAAGAACGTGATTCGCCGCGAACACTTCGAGGTGATGAAGAGCGGCGCGATCGTCTGCAATTCCGGCCACTTCAACGTGGAAATCGAGATTCCCGCGCTGGAAGCGATGGCCACCGGCAAGAAGGAAGTGCGTCCCATGGTGGATGAATTCCTGATGAAAGACGGCCGTAAGATTTATCTGATTGCCGAAGGACGCCTGGTGAATCTGTCCGCAGCCGAAGGGCATCCGGCCTCGGTGATGGACATGAGCTTCGCGAATCAGGCGCTCTCCGCGGAATATCTGATGAAGCATCACAAAGAGATGAAGCCGCAGGTGTACGTTGTGCCCGAGCACCTGGACCGGGAAATCGCCAAGCTGAAGCTGGATTCCCTGGGACATCAACTGGACAAGCTGACCCCCGAGCAGGAACAGTATCTCGCTTCGTGGCAGGAAGGCACCTGAGCCGGCAAGGCTGCGCGAAACGTAGGTGAATTCGAAGGGGCGCGGAAGTTCTGCGCCCCTCCTTTTTGGTGAACACGATGT
>DATNHU010000240.1:0-3477 GCA_035604795.1 Candidatus Limnocylindrales bacterium | reverse complement strand
CTGGAAATTCCCAAAGAAACCTGGCCGAAAATCGCAAGGAATCAGCCGTAGGTGGAAACTCGCCCTTGGCTAGCGTACCTTCCTGCTCCTCCTCCCTGCTCTCCTTATGTATAATCGCCTCAAATGACCACTCTGCATCGCCACAACAAACACTGTTATGCGTTACCCGTCTGCTTCGGCTTACTTGCTCTCGTTCTCATCACCGGCTTTGCGCGTGCCGACGAATCCGCTCCTTCCCCGCTCGCCATCGGCGCGGCCGCGCCAGATTTTTGCCTTCCCGGCATTGACGGGCAAACGCACTGCCTGGCCGAATACGGACCAAGCAAAGTTCTGGTCATCGCCTTCACGTGTAATCACTGCCCCACGGCACAACTTTACGAAACTCGCCTCAAGCAACTTGCGGCCGACTACCGCGACCGCGGCGTCACGCTCGTCGCCATCCAGCCCAATAGTCCAAACGCTGTTCGCCTCGACGAAATGGGCTATACGGATCTCGGCGATTCTTTCGAGGACATGAAGCTCCGCGCGGCTTACCGTCATTTCAATTTCCCCTACCTCTATGACGGTGAGACGCAGAAGGTCGCCCGTGCTTATGGCCCCGCGGCGACTCCCCACCTTTTTATTTTTGATGCCCAGCGCAAACTGCGCTACGAGGGCCGCGTGGACGACAACCCGCGTGAATCGCTCGTCACCCGACGTGATGCCCGCCTTGCTATCGACGCAATCCTTGCGGGCAAGCCCGTGGAGTTCGAGAAAACTCCCTCAGTCGGTTGTTCCACCAAATGGATTTACAAAGAGGAAGGCCGCAAGAAAGAGCTAGCGGAAATCGAAAGCAAGCCGGTGCAGATTTCCCCCGCCAGCGCAGAGGACTTGAAAGCCCTGCGCAAGAATCCCACTGGGAAACTTCTGCTCGTTAATTTCTGGGCCACCTGGTGCGCTCCCTGCGTCCAGGAGATGCCGGAGATCCAGACGATGTACCGCATGTACGGTCATCGCGCGTTCGATGTGGTTGCCGTCAGCATCAATTATCCGGACGAAAAGAAAGGCGCGCTGGACGCTTTGACCAAGCTCCATGCCACAACTCGCAATCTCATTCTCGGCTCGACCGACTTGTACGCTCTGCTCGCGGCTTTTGATCCGGACTGGAACGCGGCCGTACCCTATTCGATACTCATACGCCCCAACGGCGAAGTCATCTACAAACTGCAAGGCGCCATTAACCCACTCGAAATGCGCCGGATGATCATTGCCAATATCCCCGACGACAATTACATCGGACATCAGACCTACTGGCAGACTAGCACGGAGCCATAATTCTTCCCGGTCCCAAAGACGTTGTACATAATTCCCAGTTGAGGTCCTCCGTCGATCCTCATCGAGGTGTGTGCAATGACGATGTTTTGCTGGACTTGAACAGCGTGAGGAACTGCATTTCGTGAGAAAATCCGCCTAGAACAGCGCCGCTGCATCAAACGGCAGACCTACATAGTTTTCGGCCAGTGCGGCGGAAGCAGCCCGCGAACTCGCCAAGTAATCAAGCTCGGCGAGGTGGATGTTGTGAGAAAAGGCGTCCTCGTTCTCAAACCGGTGGAGCATAGCTGTCATCCACGCCGAGAATCGCTGCACCTTCCAGACCCGCTTCAGGCATCGCTCTGTGTAGTTCGCCAGAGCGTCTCGCTTTCCATGTTTGTAGATGTCCACCAGCCCGCGCGTCATCACCCGCACATCCGCGACCGCCAGATTCAGCCCCTTGGCCCCCGTGGGTGGCACGATGTGCGCGGCATCGCCCAGCAGGAAAAGTTTTCCGTACTGCATGGGTTCCGCGACGAAGCCCCGCATCGGCGTGACGCTCTTCTGAAAGATCGGCCCGTCCTGCAGCGCAAATCCATCACGAGTGGCCATGCGCGTTCTCAACTCCTCCCAAATACGATCATCCGGCCAGTTCTGGATGTTCTCTTCCGGAGCGCACTGCAGGTACAGCCTCGATACTTCCGGCGAACGCATGCTCATCAGCGCAAAGCCGCGCTCGTGATAGGTATAAATCAATTCGTCGGAGGCGGGCGGCACTCTCGCCAATATCCCCAACCATGCGAAAGGATAATGCCGCTCTTGCATCCGCAAACGCTCCGCAGGGATCGCTGGACGGGAGATTCCATGGAAGCCATCGCATCCCGCAATGAAATCGCATGCCACCACATGTTCGGCGCCATGTTGCCGGTAAAAGATCCTTGGCTGCGCATGCACGTCGGCAACACGCAACGCTTCCGCTTCAAAACAAATCGGCGCTCCATAGCCAAGCCGCACAGTTATCAGGTCCTTGATCACTTCCTGTTGTGCATAAATGGTGATGGATTTCCCGGTGAGTTCTTTGAAATCAATGCGATGTCCCGCTCCGCCAAAGCGCAGCTCAATCCCATTGTGCTGGAGCCCCTCGCGGTCCATCCGCTCACCCACGCCGGATTCGCGCAGCAGCTCCACGGTGCCCTGCTCGAGCACGCCTGCCCGCACGCGGCTTTCAATGTACTCGCGCGTGTGGCTTTCCAGAACAACGGATTCGATTCCCTGCAGGTGCAGCAGATGAGCCAGCGTCAGGCCCGCGGGTCCCGCGCCAATAATTCCGACCTGCGTGCGAATTGTAGCCATGAGGGAAATAGCCTCTCGTCAAGCTACGAGAATTTCTCGATGACTTCCTGGGGAATGGCCTGGCTCGCCGTCTTGGATGGATCGCCCTCCGGCCGCACCGTCCACACGCGTTTTTCAAACCCTTCCACCGCCAGGGTCTGTCCGCGCAGCAGCCGGTGCTGCACAGTAAAGCTGCTCTTCCCCCACTGGGTTACGCAGGATTCCACGCTGACGATATCTCCAAACGAGGACGGCGCGAAGAAATTCGCACTCGCCTGGACCAAGGGAATCCCCGCAATCTGGAACCTCCGCAACATTTCCGCCTTTGGGAAGCCCAACGCCCGATGAAACAGCGCGTTGGTGCAAGCATCGAAATACTCGAAATAACGAGGGAAAAAGACAATTCCGAAGGGGTCGCAGTCGCCCCATTCGATCTGGATTTCGTTGCGATTTATGAGCATGGCGCGGTTCCACCGTCAGCGGTTGATATGGCTCCAGCCGAGTCTAACGCAGGCCCCCGAAAGAAGCACCGGATTTGGTCAACCGGTGTGTGTTTACGGTAGACTGGGAACAAGGAAAGAACGCAAAAACCATGAGCTTTGCCTTTATTTGTGACGCCATTCGCACGCCCATCGGAAGATACGGCGGTGCGCTCGCGACCGTCAGAACGGACGACCTTGCCGCCATTCCTATCAAATCCCTGGTCGATCGAAATCCCCATGTCGACTGGAACGCGCTGGATGACGTGGTCTATGGCTGCGCCAATCAAGCCGGGGAAGACAATCGCAATGTCGCGCGCATGGCTCTGCTTCTCGCCGGTCTTCCCAAGGAAATTTCCGGCAGCACCGTGAATCG
>DATNHU010000239.1:0-4565 GCA_035604795.1 Candidatus Limnocylindrales bacterium | reverse complement strand
TTGTCTTACCAACCCCACCTTTTTGATTTGCAATTGCTATAATACGACCCAATTACGCTTCCCCCACTCGCGAATCTAGCAGATTTCGTCTGTGAAGTGCAATATGTTTCACGTGAAACAATTTGATCGCGGAAACCGTGTAGCCCAATCGAAATTGTTTCACGTGGAACAAATCCACCGCAGTGCCGCGCACCATTGACAAGATTACGAGAATCTAACTTTGCTCGAAGTGAGGATGTCTTAGCTTTGTCGGGTGGTCTTTCGATCCATGATCTGATGAGTCCAATCCCTTCCCCTAGGGATAAGTAAGGGGCGCTGGTCCCGTTAGGAATTCAGGAATTTGCCGCTAGCTGCGGTGAAAATGTTCCACGTGGAACAGTGTACATAAATACTTTATTTTGTTACATTTCCAACTATAATAACCCTCTTAGAGGATTGCGGCATTGGATGCGGCTGCGACCAATGCCAGTCCTTTAGATGCGTCAACTTTGTGGCATCTTCGAGTCCAAGCAGCAATATCACTCGTCCGGAGGGACTTAGTCTCGGAGAGGCCCATCTTAGGAGAGTTTTGTGATTACCGATCGCCCTGGCGATCACAGCATCAAAGTCGCCGAAATCAGGATTCAGGGTCTCATAATGTGTTCTGAGGACCTTAACAGATTCCAAATGAAGCGTCCTGGCGACCTCATTCAGGAAAGCTGCCTTTCTCGTATCCTGCTCAATCAAAAACACTTCAGTGTCAGGTCGCACAATTTTCAAAGCTAACCCAGGAAAGCCGGCCCCAGAACCGACGTCGGCGAGCCGACTTTTCTCCGCGGGCATGAATTTGGCACAAAAAAAGCTCTCTCCAAAGTGTCGACTAACGATTTCCTGCGGATCTTCAACTGAAGTCAAGTTAAACTTATGATTCCAAAAGACTAATATCCCTAGGTAGTTCTGAATCTGTAAGACCTGCAAATCCGATAATTGAACGCCGTACGGCTCCAGCCATGCGGAAATTGAGGAGGCGGTGGGAACCTCAACATTAGAATTCGCTACAACTACAAATGTAGTATTAGGATTCATCCTGAAATCCCTAATGCCTGCCAGCCACGCCATCTGAAAAAATCACATCAACCCTTTACCCTTCGGGCGATTTATCTTCACTAGTCTTGCGCAAATACCGGGGTCCAAGCAAGCCTGCCAGCAAATCCACAGCAAGATGGCCCGCCACTGCGGGGACCAGATTTCCGACCCAGAAGCGGGTGGCAGCAAATATCAATCCTAGTACAAAGGTGGTGACCAGTCCGCGACGACCTTGGTAGAGATGAGCCAGTGAAAACAACAATGATGATCCAATAATTGGGAACGCTACAGGATGCCACACTCTCTCAAGCGCGGCATAGGCGAAACCGCGGTATAGGAACTCCTCGCAAAGGGACGCAGTAATCGCAAGGGCCGCAAAAACAAGCGCCTCAACCAGCGAAGAGGGCATCAACATTACGGAGATTTGCCGAATCCGGGAATTTGAGTTGGCGGGCAACAGTGCTGTCCGGCGGATCCCGACATATTGAAGGGCTCCGAGCACCGCAATGAGGCCGGCCGCCACCAGCGAAGTCAGTGTCCACGAATGTATATTTAGCGCCAGCTGTTCAAGATTGAGGCCCCTCACAAAGGATCGCCAAGCTACCAATCCCGCGAGGAACCATTGAAACGCAATGGTAGAGGCGTAAATCGCGAGTCTGTCCGCCGAAGAAATTCGCGTCCGCGCCAACAAAGTGCGGATGCGCGCCGCGCCGCGCCACGGAATCAGAATAGCGAGCGCCGCAAATATGAGAATAAAATCCCAAGGAAACAAAATTCCCAGCATGATAAGAGTCACTCCCGACTTCCGAACACAACTTGAGATAACAACACGAGTCGCCGCGCAGAGCAAGCGGGTGACATCCGATCGGAGCCGGATGCGATCGGTGTGGCGCAAGCCGGGAGATTATGGCTCCAGCAAATCGGCCGGAGATTTGACAACTTCCGCGCGCAGCGTCTATCGTTGCCTCGACATGAAAATTCTGGTTATCGGCGGCGGAGGACGCGAGCACGCGCTGGTCTGGAAATTGCGCCAGAGCCCGAGCGTTGAAAAAATCTGGTGCGCGCCTGGCAACGGTGGAATTTCGGACGAGGCGGAATGCGTCCGCGTTGACTCGAAAGAGGGGCTGAAAGATGTCGTCGCCCTGGCTTCACTGGCCACGCTGCTTGGCGCGGACTTGACGGTTGTGGGTCCGGAGTTGCCACTTGTTTCTGGCATCGCCGACGAATTCGCACAGCGCGGCCTTGCTTTGTTTGGGCCGTCCAAAGCTGCGGCACAGCTTGAGGGAAGCAAGATCTTCGCAAAGGAATTCTTGAAGCGCCACAACATCCCCACCGCAAGGACTTATGGTATTTACGATTCGGCCGACACAGCCGCCGCGGCTTTGGCGAACCTGACCTGGCCCACGGTCATAAAGGCGGATGGGCTTTGTGCCGGCAAAGGCGTTTTGGTGGCGCGGAACCAGAATGAAGCAGCAGCCTTTGTCGAACGAGCGATGCGGAAGCGCGAATTCGGCGAAGGCGGCGCACATGTTCTGATGGAAGAGGCCCTCGAAGGCGAAGAGCTTTCACTCATTGTTATAACGGATGGCGAGTCCACCGCCCCCATGGCGCCTGCGCGCGATCACAAACGCATTTTCGATGGCGACCAGGGTCCCAACACGGGAGGCATGGGTGCCTACTCGACAGATGATTTGCTCCCGCCGGAGATCGCGACGCGAATTAATGGAGAAATAATCCAACCGTCCATTCGCGGCATGTCATCCGACGGCCGCCCCTACCGCGGATTCCTTTATTTTGGATTAATGCTAACCGCTAGTGGCCCGAAAGTTTTGGAGTTCAATTGCCGTATGGGTGATCCCGAAGCTCAAGCCATCATCTACCGAATGGATTTCGATCTGGCATCCGTCTTGGCGTCTTGCGCCGCCGGCCAACTCGACACAAAGGCCATCCGCTGGAGTCCTGCCCCAAGCGTGTGCGTGGTTATGGCCTCGCAAGGCTATCCGGGAGATCCACAAATCGGCCAAAGCATTACCGGAATTAAGGATGCTGAGGCTCTGCCTGACACCAAGGTTTTCCACGCCGGGACCAAAAAAGAGGGCAACATTTACTACACGACTAGTGGAAGAGTCCTGGGTGTTACTTCGAGTGCCCCAAATCTCTCTGTCGCCGTCAGCAATTGCTACCAAGCCGTTCATAAGATACGCTTTGCCGGGGCTCAATTCCGCTCCGACATTGCGCACCGGGCGCTGGTCGGGCAAGGTTCAGCGGCTGGAGATTAACCATACCCTGCAATCAATTCGTGGAGGAGACGTGAGCGAGCACAACGATCATAAGCCACTGATAGGAATCCTGATGGGATCGGATACCGACCTTCCGGTAATGTCGGAATCCGCCAAGATGCTGGAAAAATTCGGGATCCCTTATGAGATTGAAGTTACCTCGGCGCACCGCTCGCCGGCGCGAACCCATGAATATGCCAGCACGGCTGGAGCTCGCGGGCTGAAGGTCATCATTGTAGCCGCCGGCGGCGCGGCGCACCTGGCGGGAGTGATTGCCGCGGTCACGACGCTTCCCATCATCGCCGTGCCTATGGCCACGACTGTACTCAGCGGCATCGACTCGCTGCTTTCCACGGTGCAAATGCCCGCAGGTGTCCCCGTGGCGGCAATGGCCATCGACAAGCCCGGAGCCATCAACGCAGCCATCTTCGCCGCCGAAATCATCGCCACATTTGACGTTGAAATTGCGCGCCGCCTGAGCTCCTACAAAGAAGAGCTGGCCAAATCCGTGGCGGAAAAAAGTGCGCGCGTGAAACAGCAATACGCGGGCAAATCGCGCTAGCTGGCTTCCACCCCTAATTGAGTTGCCGAAATTCTCGCGCAGGCTTTGTTTGAGCGGTCACTGGTGATGCGGGCCGCGCAGAGTGGGCGCATCGTCGGCGCGTTTCTCGGTGGGTTTCTTCGGCGTATCGGTCGGTGGAACGATCCAATCGAGCCGGTCTCCTTCGCGCAAAATTGCCAGCGTTAGTTTTGCATCCGGCGGCGACGTGGCCGTTAGCGCGCCGCGGATAAATGCAGTAACGCCTTCAGACGCGGCCTTTTGGCTGGCCCCATCCAGAATAAATTGTGCAGCTTTCCCAGTCACCGGCGACTCCTGGCGGATGGGAATCAGGCGAGAGTCATTGCGCCCCAGCAATTCAGCCAGAGTTGATCCGGGCATATCCGCCGGATAACGATGCTCGACAATCGTGCGCGGTGCGCCTTTTTCCGGGGGATAAAGCTGTGTGTAACTTGGCCGCAGGATCAGCGTATCAAAATAGTTGTCCTCCAATTCGCGTTGCTGCACGAGGTAATTCAGCAGCCACGCTTCCGGTCCATAGTCCTGTTCATATCCGATCACGAGAATCTGGACCAGGGGCTCATCTTCCTTAATGTTCAGCTGGTGGTGGAGCAATCCAGCGACCGGGCGAAACGCTTCGAGAAACCTCATGCCCAGACCCT
>DATNHU010000238.1:0-2600 GCA_035604795.1 Candidatus Limnocylindrales bacterium | reverse complement strand
TCGAATGCGAATCCAAATTTCTTCTATACCAATCGTATGATCGCGGTGGTCCCATCTTCGGGCGGGACACCGCGCGTGCTCACGTCCAAGTTCGACGAGGACACTTCACCCATCGCCTGGGGGCCGGACGGCATCTACTTTGACGCACTGCAGCGCACTTATTCGCATCTCTTCCGAGTGAATCCCAGGACTAACTCGATTGACAGAGTCTCCTCGCCCGATGCGTACATCGCGTCGCAATTTTCATTTGCCCACGACTACAAACTCGCGGCGTTTGTCGGCGCATCGGACAACAATTTCGGTGAGGTGTGCGTGTCGTCTCTGCGTTCTTTCTCGCCGAAAACTCTGACCAACATGGGCGATCAGGTCAAAGGCTTCCGCCCGGCGCGGCGCGAAATCATCCAATGGAATTCCACCGATGGAGCGAAGATTGAAGGGGTCTTGCTGATGCCGGCGGATTTCGACCCGGCAAAGAACTATCCGTTGTTGGTCGTCATTCACGGCGGCCCAACCGGTGTTGACCGCGGCTCGATTTCCGCAGATCGCTACTACCCGATGGAGATTTTCGCCGCGAAGGGCGCGCTGATCCTGAGGCCCAACTATCGCGGCTCGGCCGGTTACGGCGAAACGTTCCGGTCCTTGAATGTGCGCAACCTCGGCGTGGGCGATTACGCCGACGTGATTTCCGGCGTGGACTTCCTCATCGGCAAGGGCTGGGTGGACCGCGATCGCGTGGGTGCGATGGGCTGGAGCGAAGGCGGGTACATTTCGGCTTTTATCACGACCTCCAGCGACCGATTCAAAGCCGTTTCAGTCGGCGCTGGGATCTCAGACTGGATGACCTATTACGTGAACACGGACATTCATCCCTTCACGCGGCAATATCTGCACGCCACTCCGTGGGATGATCCTGAAATTTACCGCAAGACTTCGCCGATTTCCTATGTGAAGGCGGCAAAGACCCCCACTCTGATTCAGCATGGGGGCAGCGACAAGCGTGTGCCGATTCCAAACGGCTTCGAGCTTTACCAGGCGCTGCGCGATCTGGGCGTGCCCGTGCGCATGGTGGTCTATCCCGGCTTCGGCCATCCCATCAATAAGCCCAAGCAGCAGCGCTCCGTGATGGAAGAAAACCTGCGCTGGTTTGGCCACTATATCTGGAACGAGCCGCTTCCGGACGACATCCGCTAACGCCGGGCGCGCAATTGCTGGCATGATGGAAAAGGCCCGGCCAGCCAGGTCATGAGCGCACAGGAATCGTCTCCAACAAGCATCCTCAGCTTGATTCAGCGAAATCGATATGCCGCGGCAGGTCTCGCACTCATTGCCGCAGCGTTGCTGCTTCCCATCTGGATTGTCCGATTTCCGCCGCTTCTCGATTACCCCAACCATCTGGCCAGCAGCTTCGTCCTCGCGCGTCTGCAAAATTCGTCCTACGATTTCGGCCAATACTACAGCGTCAGTTGGGGGCTGAAGCCTTACATCGCTACAGATTTCTTGATGGGCGCGCTGGGCCGGGTGATGCCGCAGCTCATAGCCGGGAAAATTGTGTTGAGCATGGGAGTGGTCGGTCTGCCCCTGGCGGCATGGTTTTTCTTAAGGCAAGCCAATCCCGGCGAGAATGCGCCCGCGCTCTGGGTCTTGCTTGGAGTGCACAATCTCTTCTTTCTCTACGGCTTTGTCGGATTTTATTGCAGCCTGGCGATGATGTTTCTCTCTCTGGGGCTGTGGCTGCGTTGGCTGAAAGCGCCTTCATTCAATCTATGGATCCTCACATTCCTTGCCTTGATGGCTACCTATTTCACTCACCTAATCGGTTTCCTACTCGCCGGAGTTGTCATGGGGCTGTATTCCATTACGCGTCCGAACCTGCGCGAATGGTTGCGCTCGGCGGCGCTATTGGTTGCGGGAGTCATTTTCTACTTTGTTTCTTCTCGCGCCGCCGAAACCCAAACGAGTGGCGCGAATTTCCGAACTTTGCATGACAAACTCCAGGCTTTCATGCTGATCCTGCACGGATACTCCAGCGTGTTTGACTACGTCTCTATCGCCGCGATCGTGTTTTTTTTCTTTCTCGCCTGGCTGTGGAACCGCGAATTCCGGTGGCAGTGGCGCTGGATGGTGGTGGCCTCTGGACTGGTGATTATTTTCGCCGTGTTGCCGAATGGATTTGGCGAAGGATACGACATTGACATCCGTGCGCTTCCAGTCTTGTTTGTGGTGCTGTTCGCCACGGCACGAATCGGCCGCCGCGGATGGCAGCTTGCTCCACTGGCATTACTGTTGTTTGCAGCGCGCACTTTCGACGTAACGAACCATTTCCTCGTGGCTCAGCCCGAAATGGTCGGAATGGCCGAGGCCTTTGGCAAGACGCCACCCAACGTGCGCGTGTTGCCTATTGTCGCGGGCCATGATGAAGATCCCATACTCCAGTACTACGCGCACTTCTGGGCATACGGCGTGATTGAGCGCGGGTGGTTTTCGCCCTACCTCGAGGAATCACCCGGGCTGCTTCCGCTAAAGATCGCCGCAGATACGTACACGTTGGACGGTTTTTGGGACTTGAATTATAGCGAGAAGGTGGATTGGACAAAGGTGGA
>DATNHU010000237.1:0-6415 GCA_035604795.1 Candidatus Limnocylindrales bacterium | reverse complement strand
ATGACGTTGGAAGGGAACACCTGTATTTTCGTATTGAGGTCACGCACGACGGCATTGTAGTAGCGCCGCGCGCTCTGAATCGTATCTTCCAGTTGCGTCAGCGTATTCTGCAGTTGCGTGAAGCTTTCCACTGCGCGAAGCTGAGGATATGCCTCCGCCAACGCGAACACTTGCCGCAATGCGCCGGTCAGCATGTTTTCCGCGTCGGCCTTCGCTGCCGGCCCCTGCGCGGACATCGCCGAATTCCGCGCCTGCACCACGGCCTCCAGCGTTCCCTTTTCATGCCCCGCGTAGCCCTTCACCGTTTCCACCAGATTGGGCACCAGGTCATAACGGCGCTTGAGCTGCACATCAATATCCGACCACGCGTTGTCGCACTGCACGCGCAGCCTCACCAGCCCGTTGTACATCGCGATCACGAATACGAGCAGCAAAATCGGTATGGCCAGAATCAAAAGGAGCATCGGCAATCCTCTTTCGGCAATTTCCTCCAGCAGAATCGTGCAGTGGTTTCACTCTATACCGGCAGGCAATCTCTGTAAAGAAGCAGGAATCCGTTCATCTCGAAATCTGTGGAGTAGTTAAAGCGACTTGCGATGCAGCAGCCACAATGCGAGGGCTATCATCACGGCCATGAAAATGCCAGTCGACCAGAATGGAAACCATGACTCAATCACGCGATCTCGTATGAAAATCGTGCTCGCTCCTTGTAGCTCATGTGTTTTTGGCAAAATGCGATACATCCAATCGATCAGCCCCCGAGACCAATTGGAAGTCAAAATTTGGTACAGGCCAATTTTTCTGGCTGCCAGCACCGGAGCAAGTATTGCGACCATCAAACTCAAAAGAATCGGCGGCGCCGGGCCCATCTGCGGCAGCGCAGCCAGCGCCGCCAGCGACAGGAGTGATGCAAAGATGAAGGTTTGAATCAGCATAGCAACCAATAGCGGCCATGGCCCGATCCCTGTATTCCACCAAAACCGGACCTCCAGCGGGGTGCAAGCAATCACAACGGAAGCAAGGTAAAGTGTGCATCCGCCCAGGTAGCGCCCCAGGAACACCCTCCAACGGGCAGTTCCCTTTGAGAGCGTCAGCTCCAACCAGCCGCGATCAAGCGTGGTCGACAGCAGCGGCGCCGCTGCCAGTATGGACAGCAACATCCAGAATAAGCCGCCCGTAATTTCCGCTCCGATCCCAAGCAGTGCCGGCTGGGCCAACGATCCAGGGCCCATCATGCGCTTACCCAGGTAAACCATGGTCGAGCCATCGTTCAGCGGAATGAAATGAACTAACCAATTGAAAACCACGGCCCACGTTACCGCAAAGCCGACCAGCACCAGCCCCATACGCCGCGAGAAAGCCTCCATCAAGGAATTGAGATACGACGCGTACATTACGAATTCCCCCCGGAGACTACTTGCATAAAGAATTGTTCCAGCGAGAATTTCACAGGCTCGATGGATTCGATTTCAACGGGGACGCTTCGCAGCTTATCCAACAGAGCATTCAATTGAGCCCGATCGCGCGGCTTGAAGTGCAGCGTAGTCCCGCGCCAATCTCCCGTGGTTGCAATCGTGGCCGCCGCGGCTCGCACTGCATCGCTCGCTTCCGCCACACGCACCTGATATTCACCCGTCCCCCGCGTGAATTCCTCCGGTGTCGCCGCCCGCGCCACTAATCCCTGGTTCAGAATCACGACGTGGTCGCACACCAGCTCCACTTCCGACAGCATGTGCGAATTCAGGAATATCGTTTTCCCCTCATGGCGCAGATGCTGCACCAAATCGCGTACTTCTTTTCGCCCCACCGGATCGAGCCCGTCGGTTGGCTCATCCAGAAACAATAGCTCCGGATCATTCAACATGGCCTGCGCCAGTCCCAGCCGCTGCTGCATTCCTTTGGAATACGCTTTTACCGGCTTTTTCACTCCGCCCAGGCTGACCCGCTCGAGCAATTCCGGTATTCGTTTCTTTAACACGTTCGCGGGGACTCTGTTCAGCCGTCCCATGTACCACATGAAGCGATTCGCCCTCATGTAATCAGGAATTCGCATCGATTCGGGAAGGTATCCAATTTTTCGCCGCATTGCGGTATTGCCCGGATGGCTGTCCAGCAACCGCGCCGTGCCGCTCGTCGGCTGCGCAAGTCCAAGTAGTATTTTCAGTAGAGTAGTTTTCCCCGCGCCATTGGGCCCCAGCAGCCCGAACACAGTCCCGCGTTCCACGCGCAGGGATACGCCGTTCAACGCGGGGACGTACTTACCTAGCATTGTCCGGTAAATCTTTCCAAGATCTTTTGTTTCGATGGCCGGGCTTGTCATCGTCAGTGAATTCTATCCGACTCCGCCGTGCAGGCCCGCCCAAGCGCGTCTCCGTTGTCGAACGTGCAACGCCCCCATTGTATTAGCCTTTTATTGCCATTTGAGTTATCTTTTCACCGACCAGGCGCCTGCGAACGGCCGCCTCCGGGCGGCCCCCTTGAGCATGACCGGTTCCTTCGGCCGCTCCAAGCCGGCCCCTCCTTCACTCCATGCTATTCAAGAGTTTCAGTGCCGCAGTTTTTGGCATCGACGCTTACCTCGTCGAAACCGAAGTGGACGTCGGTTCGGGCCGCATGAATGAGTTCAACGTTGTTGGCCTGCCGGACATCGCCGTGAAAGAAAGCCGCGAACGCATCAAGGCCGCCCTGAAGAACTGCGGCTTTGATTTTCCCTCGCCTCTGGGTGTAACCGTAAATCTGGCCCCCGCGGATATCCGCAAGGAAGGCTCCGCATTCGATCTGCCCATGGCGCTCGGAATCCTCGGTTGCCAGGGAGTTTTTTTCGGCAAGGCGCTCGATAAATTTGTTTTCCTGGGCGAGCTTTCCCTTGACGGCGGCGTGCGTCCCGTCCGCGGCGCGCTCTCCGCCGCCATCGCTGCACGCGAACGCGGCGTCCAAAATGTAGTTGTGCCCGAAACGAACGCTCGCGAAGCCGCAGTCGTGGGAGGCATAGACGTCTTCGCCGTGCGCTCTCTCCCTCAAGCCGTGGATCTAATTAATGCGCCCGAATCTTTTTCTCCCGTGCGCTGCGACGCCCTGGAAATCCTTTCCCAGGCCGCGCAATACTCCGTGGACATGCGCGACGTCCGCGGCCAAATGGCCGCAAAGCGCGCGCTGGAGATTTCCTGCGCCGGCGCTCACAACATCCTGTTGCTCGGCCCGCCCGGCGCGGGAAAAACCATGCTCGCCAAGCGCATTCCCACCATCCTGCCGCCCATGTCGCTTGAGGAGGCCATCGAAACCACGCGCATCCACAGCGTCGCGGGTGTGCTGGAAGATTCGCGCGGATTGGTCGGCACGCGTCCCTTCCGCTCTCCGCATCACACCATCAGCGATGCGGGACTCATCGGCGGCGGCGCCGTCCCGCGCCCGGGCGAAGTCTCTCTAGGCCACAACGGTGTCCTGTTCCTCGACGAGCTCCCGGAATTCGAGCGCAATGTCCTCGAAGTCCTTCGCCAGCCCCTCGAAGAGGGCGCCGTTACCATTGCCCGCGCTTCCATGTCCGTCACTTTCCCTTCGCGCTTTATGCTCGCTGCTGCCATGAATCCATGCCCCTGCGGATTTTTCGGCGATCCTACACGTGCCTGCCGCTGCACGCCGCCTCAAATCGCTCGCTACGTCTCCAAAATTTCCGGCCCGCTCCTCGACCGCATCGACATCCATATCGAAATCCCGGCCGTGAAGTACAAGGAGCTGCGCGCCACAACAGAAGTGGAAAGCTCGGCTGCCGTGCGCGAGCGCGTCATCAAAGCCCGCGCGTTGCAACTTGCCCGCTATGCGGGAGAAAAAATCTACTCCAACGCACAAATGCCTCCGCGCCTCATCCGCAAGCACTGCGCCATTTCCGCAGAGGGCGAAAAGCTCCTCGAAAGCGCTATAGCGCGTCTCGGCCTTTCCGCTCGTGCCCATGACCGTATCCTAAAAGTCTCCCGAACCATCGCCGACCTCGACGGCGCCTCTGGCATTGAACCGAATCATTTGGGCGAGGCGATCCAGTACCGAACGCTTGACCGTTCCTACTGGGCTTGACCAGGGCAGCCTCCTCACCCGATGATTTTCAGAAACTCTCAAGTGGGCTGACGACAGCATACTCATGGAGCCGCTCAAGTGGAGGTGGGCAACAAAAAAATGCTGGGCGGAAACGCGCCGCCCAGCATCCTTATCCTTTGAAGGTTCTAAGTCTCGTCAGCTCTTTCTTTAGCTGGTCCCCAGATACATGACGTGACAGTACGTGCCCAGCCTCACGTTGTAGGCCAGATACCATCCCACATGGTCCGGGTCGTCATAGATCACGATATCGTCTGTGCCCCAGAGCCAGTCGGCGCAATAGTCGTAGTCATAGGGCGCAACTGAAAAGTAGAAGCCGCCAAACCAGAATCGGTCCCTGCCTCCTCCTTCGATACGGTAGATATGGCCTGGTCCGATCTCGCCTCCGAAGTGGCCGTGTTCCCAGGGGTGGTCGAGGTGGTAGTTCTGATCATTGCGCCCGGTGTCGTGTCCCACCCATGTATCGCTCTTCCCATTTGCGTGGACGTGAGGTGCCTGCGGATGCCCGGGTTGATCTTGATAAGTTTTCTTCGGTTCGTTCTGTTGATTGCCGGCATTGCCGCGCGTCGGCGCCGGAGACGTCTTTGCCGGTGGTGTCCCGCGGCTCGGCGGTGGAGTTCGTACCGGCGTGGGACCATGAGCTGGGATGTGCCCGCCACCCACAGTGCCCCCGCCCCGTTGTCCGCCTCCTCCTCGCTGTCCTCCGCCACCCCCTCTTTGCGCCAGCATTGCGAATGAGAAAATGAATATCAGGCCTACGAGGCCTATGATCTTTTTCATTTCTCCCTCCCATAATTAATCGTAAGTTTTGGCTGCCTTGATACTTCGGGTGCCCCTCGACATCCAGAGACAGGTCAGCGGAAGTATACACCCGCCAATCTATCTTGCAATTATGCCCCAGCGTTGATCTGGAAATGCCTTATGGCTGCTCCAAGAACTCCCAAACGTGATATACGTTGCCGCAGAGCTCGCACTCATCTCACCGGGGGTCGCATACATGGAACGCAATCAATTCACTCGGCGCGATTGGCTGGTCGGCGCGGGAAGTTCGCTGGCCGCACTCACTCTTCCGATCACCAAGACCATGCCTCTTGCCGAACAATCTCAGTCTCCGGTGCAGCAAGAATCGGCCGAGGTCATCGCTGATCGTGCTCGCCGAATGAAGTGGTGGCACGACGCCCGCTTCGGAATGTTCATCCATTTTGGTCTTTACAGTGTCATGGGACGCGCCGAGTGGGTCATGGAAGAAGAGGGCATCCCCGTACCCGAATACGAACAACTTGCCAAACGGTTTAATCCCACTCCAAACGCAGCGCGGGCCTGGGCCAAACTCGCCCGGCAAGCCGGACAGAAATACATGGTCATGACTTCCAAGCATCACGAAGGCTTCTGCAATTTCGATACGAAGCTCACCAACTATTGCGCGCCCAGGCAGGCGGCGGGACGCGACCTCCTCCGAGAATACGTCGAAGCCGCGCGCGCCGAGGGGCTGCGCGTGGGCTTCTATTATTCACTCATGGACTGGCATCATCCCGATGGCGCAAATTGCATCAAGGATGAAGACGCCCGCAAGCGTTTCGTTGAATACACTCATGGCCTGGTCCGCGAGTTGATGACTAACTACGGCAAAGTGGATGTCCTTTGGTACGACGTGAGCTGGCCCCTCAACGCTCAGGGTTGGGAATCCGAGCGCATGAACAAAATGGTTTTTGAGCTGCAGCCCGACACCATCGTCAACAACCGCAATGGCATTCGTGGCGATTTCTCCACTCCCGAGCAGACCATCACCGCCGCCGGCGCAGGCCGCGCTTGGGAGAGTTGCATGACCATCAACGAAAGCTGGGGTTACCAGCGCGCCGACGACAATTGGAAATCTCCTAAAACTATTGTCCGCAACCTGGTTCAGTGCGCCCACGGCGGCGGAAATTATCTACTGAATATCGGTCCCAAGCCCGACGGGTCAATCCCTGAGGAATCCGTCGGCAACCTCACCGAAGTAGGGAAGTGGCTGTCGCGCAATGGGGAAGCCATCTATGAATCGGAGCCCTGCGGCGTCAGCCACTCCGACTACACCGGGTTCACGCGCAAAGGGAACACTCTCTACATGCATGTCTATTTCTGGCCGGGCGATTACGTGGCCATCAGCGGATTGAAAAATGAAGTGAAATCTGCGCGCCTGCTTTCCACCGGCGACAAAGTCGATTTCCAGCAGGAAAAATTCCGCGTCCGCTTCACCGGCTTGCCGAAGCAGCCTCCCGACAGCCCTGTCACCACCATCGCCATCGAGTGCGATTCCGAACCCGCGCAAGATACCGATTGGGTCCGCAAG
>DATNHU010000236.1:0-4680 GCA_035604795.1 Candidatus Limnocylindrales bacterium | reverse complement strand
CGGTTCCGGCCGAGCTATTTCCCGTTCACCGAGCCGTCGGTAGAGTTCGACGCGTCGTGCATTTTCTGCGGCGGCAGCGGTGTCGGGGCGTCGGGTGCGAACTGCGGGAAGTGCAAAGGCTCGGGATGGATTGAGCTGTTTGGCGCGGGGATGGTGGACCCAGCGGTGTACGGCTACGTGAAATACGACGCGGCGAAGCTGAGCGGATTTGCGTTCGGCATTGGGATTGACCGGCTGGCCATGCTGAAATTCGGGATTGAAGATTTGCAGATATTTTTCCAGAACGATGTGCGCTTCCTGCGCCAATTTCCGTAGACAAAGAGGCGATGAAACTTCTCTACAACTGGCTGAAGGAATTCGTGGACATCCCGGACGCGCCAGGAGAGCTGCGTTCGCGGCTGTCACTTTCGGGACTATCGATTGATGCGATTGAGGAGACGGCCGCGGGTCCGATGCTGGACGCGGAAGTGACGATCAACCGCCCGGATTGCATGGGGCACTACGGCGTGGCGCGTGAAATCGCCACGATTTACCGCAAGCCGCTGATGCCAGTGCAGCCGGAGATTACGGAATCGGCTGAAACGGCCGCGAGCGCGGTGCGCGTGGCCATCGAGTGCCCGGACTTGTGCGGGAGGTTCACGGCGCGAGTGATGCGCGGCGTGAAAGTGCAGCCGTCGCCGCCCTGGTTAAAGCAGCGGCTGGAGGCGATGGGGCACGCCTCCATCAATAATGCGGTGGATGCGACGAATTTCGTGATGTTCGGGCTGTGCCAACCCATGCATGCCTACGATTACGACCGGATCGCGGAGCACAGCATTACGGTCCGGTGCGCGAGCAAGGGCGAAAAGTTCAAGACGCTGGACGGCGTCACGCGCACGCTTGCCGCCGACATGTGCGTGATTGCCGACGCATCGCGCACGCTGGGGATTGGCGGGGTGATGGGCGGGCTGGACTCGGAAATCAGTTTTGCGAGCAAGAATATTTTATTGGAGGCGGCGTGGTTTGATCCCATCTCCGTCCGGCGGACGGCGAAGGCGCTAGGGTTGCGCACGGAAGCGTCGACGCGGTTTGAGCGCGGCGCCGATCCGAAAATGGCGGAACTCGCTTCGCGGAGGTGCGCGGAGATTATCCAACAACTTGCGGGCGGCGAATTGCTGGCGGGTGTAGTGGATATTTATCCCGGCAAGACGAAACCGGGCGTGCTGTTGCTGGCGCGGCGCGAACTGCTGCGCGTGATGGGCGCGGATGTGCCCGATGCGGAAATCGAAGCAATTCTGAAATCGCTGGGGTTCGCGCCGAAACGCACGGACCCGGGGAGCGCGAATTCGCGGGAGGCGGTTTGGGAATGCAGACAGCCGTCATGGCGGGCGGATGTTTCGCGTGAAATTGATTTGATTGAAGAAGTGGCGCGACATTACGGGCTGGACAAATTCACTCCACGGCTGCCCGCGGCAAAAACTCCCGCGGCCCGGTTGCCGTATGCGGAGGCTGAAGACCGGTTGCGCGAACGGCTCCTGGGGCTGGGCTATCAGGAAATTTTGACAATACCGCTGGCCGATCCCGCGCGCGATTCTGTTTTCCGGAGTGAAGCGGATGCGGCGGTGCACATTGCCAATCCGCTGGCGGAAGACGCCTCGGTGATGCGGACCTCGGGGATTGGGAGCATGACCTCGGCGCTGGAATGGAATTTGAACCGCGGGCAGCGCAATGTCCGGCTGTTTGAAATTGGGCGCGCGTACCGTTGGAATGGGGCGGAGCCGCAAGAGCGGGGGATTCTGACGATTGGCGCGACAGGAATGGCGCGGGAAAAGGGAGTGGCGGAAACGCCGCGCGAATATTCATTCGCGGATTTGAAGGGGGATCTGGACCTCCTGGGCGAGTTGGCGGGCGAGCTGAAATGGACAGGTGGTGGTCCGACGTGGGCGCATCCGGCGAGGGGCGCCAGTTTTACTGTGGGTAACGGCGATGGCGAAGAAAATGCCGGAGTCGCGGGACAGTTGGCGCGGGGCGTGGCGGAAAAACTGAAAATTCGCCAGGATGTTTTTCTGGCAGAAATGTTGCTGGAGCCGTATTTCGCGGCGTACTCGGCGGCGCGGGGGGAGCTGCGCTACAGACCGATCAGCAAGTTCCCGCACGTGGAGCGGGATTTTTCGTTGGTGCTGGCCGATGGAACACCGTTTGCCCAAGTGGCGCATGCTATCCGCGCGTTGGGAATTAAAGAGTTGCTGAATGTGGAAGCGGTGGATGTATTTCGCGGTGGTCAGGTGGCGGCGGGGCAGTATTCCCTTCTGGTGCGGGTAACGTTTCAGAGTTTTGAGGCCACGTTGACCGATGCGCAGCTCAGTGATTTTTCGGCGCGGATTGTGGACGCGCTGGCCAAAAAGCTGGGCGCGTCGATTCGCACAGCGTAACGAAAGATTCCAAATCCAAAAAACATCGCCTCAGGGGACTGAACCCCTGAGGCGACCCTTGCAGAATGCCGGAGCGGAAGCTCCGGCCCCCCCAAAAAACCGAAGCCTGATCAACAGGTCCTTTGGCCCCGGCAGGTCAACGGAATAATTTTGCTTAGAACCGGAAAACAAAACCGGCCGAGTAGCGAAAATTATTCTGAGTAAAGCGGACATTGGCTGGACTATTGAGCTGCGTGAGCAAGTAGTCCAGTTGTCCCAAACGCACCGCAAAGTGGCGTGCCAACTTCAAATCCACTCCACCGCCAAGCGCCATGGCAAAGCCATTCGAGGAAGTAGCGCCCAGAGCGGTTTGGAGATTGGTATCCAGGTGCGACAGCCCGAAAAGTCCCTGAACATAGGGCTGGAACGGGCCGTGGCGGAACGCGAGACGAGGACCGCCCATGAAGGTGTACATCACTCCGGAAGTGGATGTGGGTGTGATAACCGGGGGAAGCACAGTTGAAACGCTTCCCGTAAATTGGCCACCGACTTCACCCACAACCCCGAACCAGCTGGTGGGGTAGAAGACGACCTGGCCAATTCCGCCGTTCAAATTAATTGGATTGAATCCATTCCCATAATTTTGCCGCGTGTATGAATAGCCGACGAATCCATCGGCCTTATCTTGAGCTGCGGCAGCAAATCCAAAAAGCAAAGAGACCACTAGAAGAGACACAACTTTCCGCATGATTTATGGTCCTCCATCCTTAGGTTTTTGTTGGGAGCGGCATGGTTCAGTGCCGTCCCACCCCTTACTGCGTGCGGCCCCGCCTGGTATGGGTGAGGCGGGCCGCACTTGGCGCACAGCCAAGTGCCAAGAGTGGGATGCACCAGAATGAGGCAGGGTTGTGCGAGGATTTTCTGCGTATTTCTTGGGGATTTCCGGCATTTCGTGGAAAGTGTTAGTGTTTCCACAAGGGGCGCGCGGCCGCGGATTGCGAAAGTGGGCGCGCCGGGCGAGAATCACAAATATGGCAAATAACGAATTCGTGGTTGTGGTGCTGGCTGCGGGAAAAGGGACCCGGCTGAAGTCGAATCTGGCGAAGGTGCTGCATCGCGCCGGAGGACGGACGCTGGTGGAGCAGGTGGTGCATGCGTGCAAAGGATTGGGCACGCGCGGCATTCGCGTGGTGGTTGGGCATCAGGCGGAACAGGTTGAAGCCGTGGTTACTCCGCTGGATGCGAAGGCGGTGCTGCAGAATCCGCAGCGCGGCACAGGGCATGCCTTGCTGGTGGCGCGAAAGGCTCTTGGCGGAGCGCGGCACGTGTTGGTGTTGCCGGGCGACGCACCGCTGGTGCGGACAGAAACTTTGAAAGGTCTGATGCGCGCGCATGTGGATGGAGGCGCGGCGGCCACTCTGCTGACCGCGGTTCTGGCCGATCCCACAGGATACGGACGCATCGTTCGCAAGGATAGCGATGGGTCCAGCGGACGCGTGGCGGCGATTGTGGAGCAATCGCGGTTGACCGGCGATCAAGGCCAAATCAATGAGGTCAACTCGAGCATTTATTGTTTTGCGCTGGCGAAATTGTGGCCGGCAATGGCCAGGCTGCGACCGGACAACATCCACCGCGAGCTTTATTTGACGGACGCGATCGCGGCGCTGGCCGACCAGGGTGAAACCGTCCTGGCGCAGATTGCGGCGGATGCGGCGGAAATTCTGGGATGCAATACGCGCGCGGAACTGGCGGAGGTGGACCGGACTTTCCGGCGGCGCGCAGCGGAAGCGTTGATGGCGAATGGTGTGAGCATACAATTTCCCGAAACCGTGGTGATTGATCCGGAAGTGACCGCGGGAGCGGACACAATTCTGGATGCGGGCGTGCAACTCATGGGGCGTACCCGGATTGGCGCGAATTGCCGCATCGGAGTGGGAACTATTTTGCGCGACATGACTCTGGGCGAGGGCGTGATCGTGAAGCCGTATTGCATGCTGAACGCCAGCCGGATCGCGGCGGGCGCGCAGATCGGGCCGTTCGCGCACCTGCGCGAACAAGTGGAAATTGGGGAAGACGCGCGGCTGGGGAATTTTGTGGAAGCAAAGAAAACGGTGCTGGGACGGCGCGCGAAGGCCATGCACCTGAGCTACCTGGGCGATGCACGGATCGGCGAAGAAACGAATGTGGGCGCGGGAACGATAACCTGCAATTACGATGGGGTGCACAAGAATCCCACCACGATTGGGAAACGCGTTTTCATTGGCAGTGATACGGCGCTGGTGGCTCCGGT
>DATNHU010000235.1:0-6929 GCA_035604795.1 Candidatus Limnocylindrales bacterium | reverse complement strand
CAAGTCCCCATCGAATTTCAAGCCCGGCTCGCCTTTCTTGTCGGCTCCTGCCGCGTAGGTGCTTATCAGCATGCCGTGGTCGCGGTCCGTCGCAGTGACCTTCAGTTGGACGTGGGCGCCCTTCTTCACATGAATCTCCGCGGGCGTGAATTCAAATTTCTTCGCGCTGACCTCGATGACCTGGGTTTCTCCCTGCGGTCGTCCAATCCTGATGGAATTGGCCGCCAATGAAGCCCCTATTGCCAGGATCATCACTCCCATCCATCCCCGATAAAACATTGGTTCTCTCCTAGTTATGAAATAAATTGCGCCAACGAATTCTTGCCCTACTGATTGAATCTCGTCATGATGCAGGTAAGGCACTCCACAACGGCCGCAGGTCCCCTGATACACCCGCCAGATGAGAGCACAGCTTTGGTGCCGCCCGCATCGCCCTCAGCGTCCCCGCTGCCACGCGTGGATGCCCTGCCAGCCAGAGCATCGCGCCGGTCAACAAACGATAATCGCGGAGAGTCCTCCGGCGTTCTCGCTCAAACTCAGCGAGCCACGGATCCGCTGGGATCATGCCTCGCATGACGTAGCGGCTCAATAGCTCCGCACTCACCAGCGCCTGCGACATTCCCCCGCCCGTTATCGGGTCCACGAATCCAGCCGCATCGCCAAGCAGCACAATCCCCGGCGCATAGCCACGGCGCGACCGCGCCGAAAGGGGCGAACATCCCGCAAGCTCTGTAATTTGCTCCGCGCCATCGAGTCGCACGGACAATTCCTTCTCAGCACGGCACCATCGTGAAAACTCCGACGCAGGCGTACTCGGCATGGCCCCCTGTTCGACCAGCGCGGCCACAAGCACCTCGCCGTCAGGTAAGGGCGTCACATAAAGCTCGTGACCTCGGCCCACAAAAACGTCCACCCAGGGCGGTTGTTCGCTGCCCTTCGCCAACCGGAAATGCGCGCGTAGTCCGAATCGCTTCTTGCGGAGCGGCTGGTCATATCCAAGTGACTTGCGAATCGGCGAATTGAGTCCATCGGCGGCCACCACCAGATCGCCGCGGCGCGCGTTGCCATCTACCACGAGTCCGGTTATGCGGCCATTTTCGACTAGCAAAGATTCGACGTTTGCGCCCATTCGCGCCGAAACCCCGGAAGTTCGCGTCGCCGCCCTAAACAAAGCCTCATCGATCCTCAGCCGCCTCTGCCCCCGTCCGGTTGCGCTTTGACCTTTGCGGGAAGGAAATCTCCCTTCCACCATTACGTCGCCCAGGTGGTATCGAATGCTGCGAAATGGCGCTCCGCCAACCGCTTCCGCCAACCCCATGCGCTCCAGGACGGCCACGCCCGCGGGCATCAGCCCTTCACCGCATGGTTTTTCGTGAGGAAATTGACGCCGCTCGAATAGCTCTACTTCAGTTCCCTGCCGTCCAAGGAGGATTGCGAGTGACGCCCCGCAAACCCCTCCGCCCGCAATCAACACGCGTGACATCGGCCCCCTTAGCACAATTTTCTTCAAAACCAGTTCGGCATTTTAGAGCAATCTGGGAAGAAACCGCGGCTTCGCACCCATCACTGCCCGGTATCCGGGATTCGCCAGCAGCACTCGGTCTTCCACCGCGAGGCGGTTGTGCAGCACCCAAATATGCGCAAGCGCCGCGATCGATGCCGTAATCCACGCCGAATAAATCAGCGGCAGAGAAATCAGTTCCACGAATACCGCCACGTAATTGGGATGCCGCACCCAGCGGTACGGCCCCGAACTCACGACTCCCAATCGCGCCGAATCCATCACTTGCACATTCCAATGGGACCGCAACGTTCCCATCACCCACCAGCGCAGCATGTTCGACAACAAAAAAAGGGTACCCATTGAAATCGCCAGCGCCGGAATCAACGGACGTCGCAGCGCCACGACTTCCACTCCCGCCGCTACGAATACGCCCGCGTGTAATAGAACCATCCAGGGAAACCGCGGTTCCCCTACACGCGTAATTCCCTGTTCCAAAAGCTTTTGCTGATTGCGCCGGGAGATCCCCATTTCCATCAGGCGCCCGGCGCCCGCAGCAACAAGCAGCGCGAGATACGCGATGCGGCTTAGGTCCATTGCAAAAGCACCATGTCCACAGTGAACCCCGGCCCGAACGCTGCAAGGAACCCGTAATCGCCTTCCGCCAGCCGGGCTTTCCTCATCCATTCCTGCAGAACAAAAAGGACCGACGCGCTGGACTGGTTTCCGTAATTCTTCAAAACGTCCCAGGAAAACTGCGTTAACTCCCTCGGCAAGTTTAGAACCTCTTCCACGTGCGTCAGAAGTTTTTGTCCACCCGAGTGCAGAACAAATGCCGACATATCCTGATGGCTCAGGCCGTGCCGTCCTAGAAAACCATCCACAATTCCGGCAATTTTTTCCCGGACCAGGTGCGGCACGTCTTGCGACAACACGATGTGCAGCCCGTTATCTTTCAAATCAAATCCCAATGCGTCCATGGTGTTCGGCACAATGTGCGTCTGGGCCCCCAGTATCTGCGGGCACGAGCTCTCGCCGTTTCCAGCTTCCACCATCCCGGCAGCACCTGATCCTCGTGTGATCATCACCGCCGCTGCACCATCGCCGAACAAGATGCTCGAGATCAGATTGGCAATGGATTGGTCCCTGCGCTGAAACGTCAGGCTCGGCAGCTCCACGACCACGATCAGCACGTTACCTTCATTGACGCCCTTCAAGAAGTCCCACGCCCGCCCCAACGCGGCAGCGCCGCCCGAGCATCCCAGCTCCGTTATCGGCAGCCTGCGCACGTCGGAGCGAAATCCCAGGGCATTAATCAAGTACGCATCCAGAGAAGGAAGCATCACTCCCGTGCAGGACACGCTGATGATCATGTCCACGTCTTCGGGGGTCAGGCCCGCGCGCTCCAGGCACTCCTCCGTGACGCGCTTCCCCAATTTCACCGCATGCTCCTGGTATTCCAGGCTGGTCTGTGTGAGAGACCGGGGTGTAACCGTATAATCCACCGGATAAACAAAGTAGCGCTTCTCAACCTTCGCGTTGGCAATCACATCGAGCATCATGGAGACGCGGGATTCACTGAGAGGAAAAACTTTGTTGAGGTATTCCTTCACGTTTGCAATCGTGATGGCGTGTTCCGGAACAGCGGTAGCCGTCGCGGCGATCGTGATTGGCGCGCCGGCCGCTTCCGCATCCCAGGCATTCATGCCCGGTCCCGGTGCAGGAATCTCCAGCCCATGAGGGATTATTTTAGATGCCACTGCGATATCTCCCGGCGACGCGCAGAAATGCGGTGGAAAGGCCCTCACTGCCCCGCGAGTACGATGTCATACTTGATTTGAACCTCGTTCTTGACCCGGATGGTGCCGCCGGCAAGTCGTATCGGCGTGATGCCAAAGTCAGATTGCAGAAGCGTAGCAGTGCCCTGATAATGCCCTTTTTCCAGCGTCGTTTCAAGGACGACCGCTTGGGTTTGACCGTGCAAGGTCAGACTTCCATGCACTTTCCAGCGCGTATCGCCAAGTCGTTCTACATTCTCGGAAACGAATCGGATTTCAGGAAACTTGTCGGCGTCCAGAACGGTTGGCCCCAGCATTGTTTTCTGAATTTCCACGCGAGTGGAATCGGATTCACCCGGATCTACAACGATGAGCTTGCCGGCTTGAACTGTGAATCCTACGGAGGCCGGCGAGGATAATTCCACTTCCCCCTGCACAAACGGCGCGGAGATTTCGTGCTCATGCCCCAAGCCCGAAAAAAAACCGGACTTCCCGACGAGCACGGTCAACCTGGAATGTTCCGTGTCCATCGGCCGCTTTTCTCCTCCAACGGCCGCAACGATTGTGCTCGCTAACGCGGCGGCGAAAAACCACCGGGTCCCCCGCGAGAATGAACTCCTCACTCGTACCCTCTTCGTATCGCTCCTCATAAGATTCACCTGCATGGGCAAAGGTTGCTGAAATTGAAGCTTTTCAACTTTGGCGCCTCGCTTCTGAAAGAACCCAACCCCCTCGCGATTGCCTTTATACAGAGCCGTTGTACACTATTGCATTCAGCTTATCGTACTCTCGCACAACACTTACTTTGGAAAGGCAGTGATGCCCGACGAGTTGGCAGAAAAAGTGATTGGGATATTGGCTTCGGTGAAGCATATCCCGCGGGAAAAGATCACTCTTCAAAACTCACTCGCCGAACTGGGCTTCGATTCGCTCGACACAATCTCTATGCTGTTCGAGTTGGAAAACGCCTTCCAGGTTTCCATCCCTGATGAAAGCGCCCGCTCCATCCGGTACGTCCACGAAATCGTGGATGGCATCCGCACGCTTCAGTCTGCCGGCCCTTCCAAACCACCGGCCGAGCCGCTGCCCACGAACTGATCCATGCCACATCGCCGCATCGCGGTCACAGGCCTGGGCGTCATCTGCTCCCTGGGCCACAATGTCCCGGACGCATGGGAGGCGCTTCGTGCAGGCCGCCCGGCGATTACGCCATTTGACGGCCCCGAACTCGCCAAATTGCGTTTTCAAAACGCCGCTCGCGTGTGCAATTTCGATCCCGCGGCACATTTTCCCCTCACCATGGTTGACCACCTTGATCGCTTCGCCCAGTTCGCTCTGATCGCCGCGCGCGAGGCCGCGCAAGATGCAGGCATCTCCTGGACTCCGGAATTGCGTCAGCGCGCAGCCGTGATTACCGGCTCATCCATCGGCGGACAATCAACTCAAGACGTCCAGTTCTGGGATGTTTACCACCTTGGCCGCGAGCGCGTCCATCCGCTCACCATCCCCCGCACCATGCCCAATGCGGGTGCCAGCCAAATCTCGATGGAGTTCGGCATCACGGGTCCGGTCTTCACTCTGTCCACTGCGTGTTCCTCGTCCAACCACGCCATCGGCGTGGCATTGCAGCTTCTTCGTGGAGGAGGCGCGGACATTGCGATCGCTGGCGGAAGTGAGGCTCCTTTGAGCTTTGGCATGCTGAAGGCCTGGGAAGCCATGCGCGTGGTTTCCCCAGATGTTTGCCGTCCGTTTTGCCGCGATCGCAAAGGCATCATCCTTGGCGAAGGCGCTGGGATGTTGATCCTCGAACCACTCGATGCCGCGCGCGCGCGTGGCGCGCACATTTACGCGGAATTAGCGGGCGCAGGGATGTCGTCGGATGCGGCTCACATTACGCAGCCAACCGTGGATGGCCCCGTCCGCGCTATTCGCGGCGCCATCGCCGACGCCGGGCTACGACTCGAACAAGTCGGCTACATCAATGCGCATGGAACGGGCACTCCGGGAAATGATCCCGCAGAAACCCGCGCCATCCGCGAAGTTTTTGGCCCCCTGGCGGACCGCATCCCGGTTAGTTCCACAAAATCAATGCACGGCCACGCCCTGGGCGCCGCGGGAGCCATCGAGGCGGTAGCCACTCTTCTGGCCATGCGCGACGGCGTACTTCCTCCCACCGCTAATTTCACCGAACCCGATCCCGCTTGCGACCTCGACTATATTCCCAACGTCGCCCGCACCGCGCGCATCGAAGCCGCACTCTCTAATTCCTTCGCCTTCGGCGGACTAAACGCCGTCCTTGCCTTCCGTTCAGTGAATTCCTAAAAACGTCAGCCATCGCGCCGCCATAAAAACAAAAGCGGCGAAGGAATCATTCCCCCGCCGCCAAATATCAATTTTTTCTTGTTCGCCGCGCT
The DNA here is from genome assembly GCA_035604795.1 of Candidatus Limnocylindrales bacterium. Lineage (GTDB taxonomy): Bacteria > Acidobacteriota > Terriglobia > Acidiferrales > UBA7541 > DASTCZ01. The sequence goes on along the minus strand of DATNHU010000235.1, from coordinate 1,236 downwards.
TAGGTCTTGTTCGCGTACCAATCCGAGTTAATGGCCGTGTAGTTCGCCCACTTCTCCGGCAAATCCTCAAGCGCGAAAATCGCCGTCACCGGGCACACCGGGACGCACGCGCCGCAGTCGATACACTCGGTCGGATGGATGTACAGCATCGTCTCGGCCGCGTAGGCGGGCTCATCTTTGCGTGGATGGATGCAGTCCACCGGGCAGACGTCCACGCAGGCGGTGTCCTTGGTATTCACGCAGGGTTCAGCAATTACGTAAGCCATTCTTTCTCTCCTTGGGTTCTCTGAAACCCGGTGCGCACAGCTTCGCCGCGCCGTTCCAGCAGAATCTAAGATATATCACCAAAATCCACGCGAGACAAGCTTACCTCTTTGCTGAATTTTGCATGTCAAAATGCCCCTAATTTGAATGATGGCCCCGCCCGAGCTTAGAATAACTTGTTATCGGAAAGGGTCTCCGCAACTCGCCTCGACGTGAAGAGGTGTGGATTTTCGTAGCGACCTTAGCTGGTGCGCCTTGCGACCGTAAGTTTTTCGGCTGCAAGAGGTCTCAGTGCTCCGGGAGAAAAGAATGAATCGAATCAGTTTTTCCAAATCACCCGCGAAGAAATTCGCCATAATATTGGGACTTCTTATCGTCTGCGCCGCCATTTTCGGTGGCAGTTCCCACGCCGGCTCTCAAACTTCGCAGAAACCTGCGGCATCCCACAGCACGCAAACTGCAAAGTCTCCTACATCGAAAGAATTGCAAATTGTTGATCTCGAGGGCTACCGCAAACTCGTGGCCGACCACCGCGGCAAGCCGCTGCTCGTCACCTTCTGGGCTACCTGGTGCGAGCCCTGCCGCGACGAATTCCCCCTGGTCAACGAACTCGCCAAACAATACGCCCCACAAGGCTTGGTGGTAGTCGGAGTGGACAAGGATGATGACGCCGAGTTGAATCTCGTCCAGCGATTTATCGCGCGCAACCAGCCGGTTTTTCCCAGTGTCCGCCAAAAGCCGCGGCATGAGGACGAATTCAACGACGGAGTGGACCCACGCTGGCGCGGCGTCATGCCTGCAAATTTTTTCTACACCGCCGATGGACAACTAGCGGGCTTCCTAGTCGGCGGACAGCCCCGCGATGTTTTCGAGAAAATGATCCACGCCATTCTCCCTCCGCGTCCTTGATGATTATGCCGAGAAAATTATGTTGAACACCCAAGGAAACAAGATCACCTGGCTGGGTCACTC
>DATNHU010000234.1:0-4044 GCA_035604795.1 Candidatus Limnocylindrales bacterium | reverse complement strand
TGTGAACCCGGTCATCTGGATTTGAATCGTCCAAGTCCCCTCCGCCAGGTCGGGAAACGAAAACACACCTTGTTGGTCCACGATGGCCACAAATTTCTTTTCGCCTTGCGTTACCGTTACCGTCGCTCCGGGCAGCGGCATTCCGCCGAACGTCACCTGCCCTTGATACTCCGGCGCTGCCGCCACAATCCACGCTGTCAGGCACACAAGGGCGCACAAAAGTCGGAGCTGGTTTCCGATGCGCTTCAATGTCATTTTTTTCCCCGCCCCTAGTTTGCCGACGGCCTCCCGACGTGGTCGATCACTATGAATTGGACGGGCCCTTTTCCCGAAACCAATTTCAATCCATGTTACGCTGGATATCGGCCAGGTTAATTATCCGTCGGCTTCTCTTCCACGTGATCGATCACCAGCACCGGCATCGGCCGCTTGCGCGACTCCAGTTTCAAACCTAGCTGCTTGCTGACTGCGTCAAATAGGGAAAGCGCCCCGCTCGGGTCAGTGGGCGATCCAGCGTCACCGGCCGCGGGTACGCCACCATCTCCGCCTCTGCCCCTTGGCCCACCTCCGCCGCCGTTAAACACTCCGGCCGTACTGAAATTCAGCGTAAAGTCGTAAGCACCCTCAAGGCCTGTGGCGTCTTGAACGGGTGAAAAGATGTAACCGCCCGCAATGATTCGCAGTTGATCCGCAAACACCGCCATCGTGATGTTCTGACAGAAAACCAGCCTTGAAAGAATCGGGTTTGCGATCCTGGGATCTTTCCCGTCCGGTCCAGGCCCGTTCTTGCAACTCGTTCTGTTCAGCGGATCCGCTTTTTTCATTTTCGGATTCACCGCCACCAAGGAATATGCGTTCACAGGACGGTCTTCCATGTGAATCGTCATCTTGAAGCGGTCGATAAGCAGGGCTCGAAGCATCGCCCGAAGATCATCAATCTCAATTGGCAGACCATCGCTCCCGACCTCACCCGTCGTGGACGCCTTCGCCGTGATGTCGAATTTGTCCTGATCCAGCCACTTCGGCGCTCCCGCGAGCGCCTCCTTGTCATTGGGGTTCAAGTCCCAGGCAATGGTGATCAAGTCTTTCAGCGTGATGGCTTGCACATCCACCTGGCCGCTGGGGATGATCCTGCCGTTGGGAGCCTCTCCGGGCGCGCTCGGTTTGATGACCGCCACTTCAAATTCAGCGGGTGGAGGTTTGGGCAGTGCTGTCGCCACGCCGGCCGGATTTTCGGTCGGCTTCTCATTTACGCTATCGACGAATAGGACCGGCATCGGATTCTTTTGGAGCTCCAGTTTCAGCCCGAGCTCCTTATCCACAGCGTCAAAAATAGAAATTCCATCGGCGCCGGCGGCTGCCAGTTGGCCCCGCGGTGTCCACTTGATATCAAAATCCCAGGCCCCTTTCAGCCCGGTGGTGTCCACAACTGGGCTGGTCAAATAACCCCCTGCAAATTGGTGAATAATTTGAGCGAACGACTCCATGGTGACGTTTTTGCACGTCACAAATATCTGTGGAATTGTGCCCGGCTGCGGGTTCTGCTGCTGGGGATTGCATCCTGTATCGCCGGTACCTTCGGACTGCTTCAATTTCGGCTTGCCGCTCTTCCCTACAGTCAGCGCAAACACCTGCATCGGCTTCGTGTCGTTGTGAACCACCAGCTTGAACCGGTCCGCCAGAAGTGCCCGTAGCATCAGCTTAACTGTCTCCGGCGAGGTGGTCGCTGGAGCTTTGGCGAGAACGTCGAATCGGTCTAATTCCAACCAGCTTGGTCCTGAGACGACTTTTTCGCTGTCAACGCCATATGCGGTTGAGATCAAGTCCACCATGGTTGCGTTTTTCACCACATACCTGTCGCCGCGCAGCACGCCCCCCTGCATGAATGGAAACGTGGTGTGGGGACTCGAGCGGACATCCGCGGTATCAAATGCAGGCGGTGGGTCGCTGGCCTGGGCGAACAACGCGCCGGAGACAAGGACGACGGCGCCAATGGCTGCGCATACTCGCATACTAACCTCTACCTCCCCTGTCTTTGACGCAAGGTACCCGGCAGACGTTTACCCTATTTCGCCGGAATTTCACTTTTGAGCATCAGCGCCAAATTTTTGGAAAGGGTGGTCCTTCTATAAATACTCTACCAGAGGGTCAACAGTTTCATCCGTAGCTGGCATTTTCCCAGAAAAACTGTGGATTACGCGACTTACGCGCGCCACAAAACGCGCTCGGTTGTCGTTATGTGTCCAATTGTTAATTTGGGGGCGGAATGATTTGCGGCGCGGTAATCGCCCGGCTCAATTCTCGGAAGGCTTATCGATGTGCGCGATTGCAAATGTTTCGGTCGGAGCCTTGCGCGATTCCAGTTTCAATCCCAGTTGATCCTGAATCGCAGTGAAAATCGACACCCCGGCTGGATCCGGTAGCGGTGCGGTTCCAGCAGCAGGATTGGTGTCCTGGCCATTCAGCTGAACGGGGCCTTCCGGCGTCCATTTCAGCGCAATGTCGTAATCGCCCTTGAGCCCGGTTTCGTCCACCACCACGCGGGCTATGTCAGCTTGCCTGGATAGCGCGTCTGCAAGAGCGCTCAAAGGCGCACCACTCAAGTTTATTTGCCCCCTGCCGATGCTAAAAGTCCTCCCAGGGCCTCGGCCGCCGCCTCGCCCGCCACCACCGCCACCGCCAAATCCTGCTGGTGGTCCGCCGGGACCATCTCCTGGAGGCGCTGGAGGAGCATCCGCCGTCGGGGTAAGCTTTGGCCCGCCCTTGGCCACCACCAACGCAAAAACGGGGAGTTCTTTCATCTCGCGTTCCACCTTCAAATTGAATCGGTCCGCAAGCATGGATTGAAACATCAATCGAACTTGTCCTTGTCTTTCATCTTGAGAGACCTTTTGTAGAGCATCAGCTACCGAGTCTTCAATCTTCGCGTCAATATCGTAATGATCGGAACTGATCCAGCTCGGCCCTCCGGAAAGCTGAAAATCCTTAATGTTGTACGCAAATTCAATGATGAATTTTATCGTCGCGTTCGTCATCGTGTACTTTCCAGGAGCACTCCGAAACATCATGCGGCCATCGTCGGAGCGATCCGGCTTTATGGAGACGACCTCGAAGGAAGGCAACGCCGCGCTGCCAGCTTGTGTTGCTTGCGCTCCGGCTTGCCCAACACCCAAAAGGCCAAGCGCGACGGCCGCGGCGACTACTACCGCGCCGATTGTTCCCGACATCAGCTTTCTCCCAAATATCGATTTGTTCGTCGAGGTACCCGCCATGCTTGCACTCATAGGAATGTCTCCCCTTGGGTTTCCGAAGCTCGCTCTCAGTTCCCTTAGACGCACCGTAACAATAAACCGCTCAAGTAAATAGCGCCCGCTTAGTTATCAGGTGGCCTTTCCGCATGTGCGATCACAACCCTTTAATTATCTGTCGGAACTTTTTCCAGGTGGTCCACCACAATAAACTCCAGCGGCAGCTTCTGCTTGTCCAACTTGAGGCCAAGTTTCTGCACCGACGCGAATATCGAATAGCCGGATGGATCGGATGCATCCCCCGTTCCCCCTCCGTCCCCTCCTCGCCCCGCCGGAACTTGGAATCCGGACGCTCTCGCGGCGTTCATCATGTCGGCCATCGAAAGGTCCAGCGAAACCACATAGCTGCCCTTCAGCTCGGTCATGTCCACCACCGGACGGTCGAGCATCGGCGACAACTGTTGCGCCATCAGCGCCATCGTCATTTTGCTGGCTTCCATGTGCATAATTCCGTTGGACATGGACACCTTCACATTTCCGGCGCGGCCACCCGAAATCTGTGTCGTCGCTCCTTCCCCGCGGCCATTACTTCGGATGCTCATTTTGCCGTCGGGGGTGTCCACCACGGTCTCATTCTTATCAGGAGTTCGATTGGGATCCTCAGGTGTGTCCGGCGGTGATGGAACCAACTTCGCTCCGTCCTTGCCCACGATCAGCGCGTACACCGGATGATCTCTAGTCTCGCGATGAATGGCCAGCTTGAATCTCTCCTCCAGCAGTGCCCGCAACATTGCCG
>DATNHU010000233.1:0-3531 GCA_035604795.1 Candidatus Limnocylindrales bacterium | reverse complement strand
TTGAAAGAAAATCCCGATGGAGCAGATTCCGACGAAGCAAATCAGTTAGTCAAAGATCCAAGCACCGTGGGGCAAAAAGTAGATTCGGAACAGGACAGCGAGGGTAATTATTCCGCGGCGGACGAGGAGGCTGTCCGCAGGAGCTTCATGGATAAACAGGGCTCTGATAAGGGCCGTCCCGTCCCCAACTTTTCCCTGAAAACTTTGAAGGGAGACAAGGTCACTCCGGCTTCCCTGCGTGGCAAAGTTGTTCTGGTGGATTTCTGGGCTTCGTGGTGCGGGGTATGCAAAGAGAGTTTTCCGGACCTCAATCAGATCTACAACGACGTGGATAAGCAGAAATTTACCCTATTGAGCGTCGATGTGGATCTCAATGAACATGCCTGGAAGAAATCCCTGGACGCGAATAAACCGGAATGGCTCCAGGCCCGTGACGGTACTGGTTGGGTGATGCATCAGCTCGCCCCGGAGACAAAGGAAGCGCTGCCCACTTACGTTCTGATCGATCGTGACGGGAACATCCAACTCCAATTTGAGGGTTGGGGTCCAGGAGTCCGCGAACGCCTGGAGAGTGTAATCGACTATTGGATTAAGGGTCCTTCGACTGCCGGCGCAACGCCCGCTAAGTCGCATTAGCCGTAATTCCTCAAACCACTTGTCATTTCCGAATGTTTGGCGCGCGCTTTCTTGGGGCGCTCTCTCCCCTGTGGTATAAAAGTATGTTTGATTGACTATTAAGTGGAGCCACAGAGGACATCTTGGATTTCTCATTCACCGACGAACAACAACAACTTCGCCGCACCATTCGGGAATTCGCAGAAGCCGAAATCAAGCCGCACATTATGGAGTGGGATGAAACCTCTCATTTTCCTCAGGAACTCATTCCGCAGCTTGCCAAGCTGGGCCTGCTGGGTGTGATTTTTCCTGAAGAGTATGGCGGCGCGGGCCTGGGCTATGTTGAATATGTGATTGCCATCGAAGAGCTGTCGCGTGTGGACGGTTCGGTGGGCATCATTGTCGCGGCCCATAATTCGCTGTGCACCAATCATATCTACAAGTTTGGTTCGGACGACCAAAAGAAAAAGTATGTCGTCCCTCTCGCTCAGGGCAAGAAACTGGGGTGCTGGTCGCTCACGGAGCCGGAAGCCGGCTCAGATGCAGGCGGCACACGCACAACAGCAACCCGCGCGGGAGATGGCTGGCTGCTCAACGGCGCGAAGACCTTTACGACCAATGGCCATTACGCCGACGTGTGCGTGGCCATGGCCGTCACCGACCGTGAAAAAGGCTCGCACGGTATTTCCGCGTTCGTCCTGGAAAAAGGCATGCCGGGATTCAAGCCCGGCAAGAAGGAAAATAAACTTGGTTTGCGGGCCAGCGACACCTCCGAAGTAATCTTCAGCGATTGTCGCGTCTCCGGCAGCCAATTGCTTGGCGATGAGGGCCAAGGATTCATCAACAGTCTGCAGGTGCTCGATGGTGGAAGAATTTCCATTGCCGCGCTGGGCTTGGGGATGGCGCAGGGCGCATTTGAAGCCGCTACACAATACGCCAAGCAGCGCAAACAATTTGGCAAAGCCATCAGTGAATTCCAGGCCACTCAGTTCAAATTGGCCGACATGGCCACCGAAATCGATGCCGCTCGCCTGCTCACCTATCGCGCGGCCTGGCTTGCCGACCGGGGCGACTCGCGGCTTACTCGCGAATCAAGCATGGCCAAGCTATATACCAGTGAGGTCGCCGTCCGCGTGGCCAATGAGGCCTTGCAAGTCTTCGGCGGCTATGGATTTATCAAGGATTATCCCGCGGAAAAGTTTTATCGCGACGTCAAGCTCTGCACCATTGGCGAAGGCACCAGCGAAATCCAACGGCTGGTGATTGCCCGCCAACTCCTGGGGAAAAAATAGCCGCGCCGACGATGCCGACCGCCGTCGAAACCTGGGCGCAACAAATTCGCTCCGGCGAAGTCCGCGCCATTTCCCGCGCAATCACCGCAATCGAAAATCATGAGCCGGAAGCCGACGCTCTCCTGAAATCATTATTTTATTCCACGGGCCGCGCGTCATTGATCGGCATTACCGGCGCTCCCGGCACGGGGAAGAGCACTCTCGTGGACCGTCTCGCCGCCTCGTACCGCCGCGCGGGTAAGACCGTTGGCATCATCGCCGTGGACCCGACCAGCCCGTTCACCGGAGGAGCCATCCTCGGCGACCGCATCCGAATGCAGGGTCATGCGAGCGACGCGGGCATCTTCATTCGTTCGATGGCCACTCGCGGATTCCTCGGCGGGCTGGCGCGCGCAACCTCTGACGTTTCACTGTTGCTTGACGCTGCGGGCAAGGAAATCATCCTCATCGAAACCGTCGGCGTAGGCCAGGATGAGGTGGACATCGTCCGCCTCGCCGATTGCACTTTGGTTTTGCTGGTCCCCGGCCTCGGCGATGACGTGCAAAATATGAAGGCCGGGCTGATGGAAATTGGCGACATCTTCGTGATCAACAAATCGGATCGCGAAGGCGCCGACCGCCTCGAGCAACAAGTCCACGCCATGTTGGAGCTCACGCACGATAAGGATGGCTGGCGTCCCGCAGTCACCCGCACAGTCGCCACGGAGAGCAAGGGGATCGAAGAGTTGGTAAATGAAATTTCCAAATTCCTCGAACGCGCGAGAGCGTCTCCTGAATTCCAGTCCCGCGAAACCGATCACTGGAGCCGGCGTCTGATCGAAATGCTCGAATCACGATTGCTCGAGCGGCTTCTGGAGACCCCAGCGAACAAGGGACGGCTTGTCACACTGGCTCAGGAAGTTGCCCAACGAAAGAAGGATCCGTACGCTGCGGTCGAAGAAATCCTCGCCAGTGGAAAGATGCAGCACGCACAATAACCTATGCGCCTTGGCGAAATCGAAGTCCATTTGCTGGGTGACGGCACGTTTCGCCTGGACGGCGGCGCGATGTTCGGCGTGATTCCCAAGCCTTTGTGGGAAAAGAAAGCGCCGTCCGACGATCGCAATCGAATTTTATTGGGCATGAATATTTTGCTCATAAAGGCAGCAGGGAAGCGCATCCTGGTTGAAACCGGCGCAGGCGATAAGTGGAGTCCGAAGCTCCGCGAAATTTACGCCATCGAGGAATCTCATCGCCTGCCTGAGCAACTCGCCGCCGTAGGCGTCTCTCCGGAGCGCGTGGACATCGTCATCAACACTCACCTGCACTTCGATCACTGCGGCTGGAACACGCGAGTCGTGGACGGCCGCCCGGTCCCGACATTTCCTAACGCCCGCTATATTGTCCAGCGCGGCGAGTTCGACCAAGCCATGATGCCGACCGAACGCGACCGCGCCAGTTATTTCGCCGAGAATTTTGTTCCCATCCAGAATTCCGGCCAATTGGAATTGCTTGGTGGTGACGCGCAAATCCTTCCCGGTATCGAAGTTTTTGTTGTCCAGGGCCACATAATGCACATGCAGTGCGTTAAGCTGACCGGTGGCGGGAAAACGATCCTCTTTTTGGCGGACCTGGTCCCCACGGC
>DATNHU010000232.1:0-2944 GCA_035604795.1 Candidatus Limnocylindrales bacterium | reverse complement strand
AGAAAAACGTCCGGCGATTATCTTCATGCACGGTGGCCCCCCGCGAGAGATGCTGCTGGGCTGGCATTACATGTACTACTACTCAAATTCGTATGGCATGAACCAATATTTGACGAGCCATGGGTACATCGTGTTTTCGGTGAATTACCGCGGAGGGATCGGCTACGGAAGAGATTTCCGGACGGCACCGAACCGCGGCGGGCAGGGAGCTTCGGAATATCAGGACATCGTTGCGGGAGTGAACTATTTGCGGAGCCGCGATGATGTGGACATCGCGCGAATCGGGCTGTGGGGCGGAAGCTATGGGGGCTATTTGACGGCCATGGGCTTGGCTCGGAATTCGGATTTGTTCGCGGCGGGTGTGGACCTTCACGGGGTACACGACTGGTCAACGCAATCGGCCAACAACGCGTTGCCACCGGGGGTGACTGTCCCACCGTTGCAGCTGGATACGCCGGCGGCGCGATTGGCGCGGGAGTCTTCTCCGGTTGCGTCGATCTCCACCTGGCGGTCGCCGGTTTTGCTGATTCAGGGAGACGATGACCGCAATGTAATTTTCACTCAGATGATTGAGCTGGTGCCCATGCTGAGGCAGCAGGGAGTTCCATTTGAGCAGATCGTGTTTCCGGATGAGGTACACGATTTTCTGATGTGGCGCAGTTGGGTGCATGCGTATCACGCGGGGTCGGATTTCTTTGATCGCAAATTGAAGTCTGGAGCATCGGGAGCGACGAGTTCAGCCGGCGGGAATTAGGGCGCGGTTCAAAGAAGAAAGAGCAAAACCGAAGCGCAACAAACATCCCTCCAGCGAGGAGGCGCGTTGTCTTTGCGCGCATGTCAGGGTTGCTCGCGATGTTGGGGGCAGCGCCTGCGTGGTTGTGATGGCGCAAGCGATGCCGGTTGAACGGTTCCCCATGCCGCGGCAATTTTGAGGACGCCTTTCTGCCGGAATCCGCATCCAATTTTGTGATGAGAATCCGTGCGATTTCCTTCTCGACGTATCTTTGTGCGATCAGCGGTATAACACTCATTTTGTCGCCGAGCCCATGGCGAAGCGCGCTGCTGCAAGCGCAATCTGCAGCTAAATCCAGTCCGGCAAAACGCTCTGCAGGACAACGCCTGGAACTTGCGCCGCGCTACGAGCCCGGGCAGGTGCTTCGCTACCAACTGGAAACCACAATTACAAACCAGGCGCATCGCGGCGGGGCGGTGAGAGACCCGCAAGCTCCGGGGAAACTAACTTTAAATTGGAGCGCGATCACCCGGATGGAAGTTCTATCCATGGGGAATGACGCACAGGGGAAGTCGAATGGGAGCGTGCGTCTGCGTTCCACCTATGAGAAATCCGCTGCCACTGCTACGAGCGATACGTTTGATCCGGAAGCGCTGAGCCTTGAAGAGCAATATCGAGCATTAGAAGGGAAGTCCTTCGAGTTTACATTGGATGCGGCGGGGCAGGTCACGGACATTAAGAGTCTCGAAGGAATTGGCGAAAAAGATCGGTCGGCGGACGCATTGCGAGTGTGGCTCAAGCAGATTAGCAATGTCTCGGGCGTGCCGCCGGGTGGAGTTGAAGTGGGGCAAAACTGGACGACACAGCAGCCGGTAGCGTCGGCGCCGCTTGCTGGCTTGATGTGGGAAGGCCGCTCGACTTACACGCGAAATGAGCCTTGCCAGCCAGCAAATAAGGCCGGAGATGCGAACGTCATGGCGGGCGAAATGTGCGCCGTGATCCTGGCCAAACTGACCCTCACAAGATTGAAGCCCGGGCATGACCCGACTCCTGACAGTTACCGCAAGCTGGGATTGCGCACGGCGGGGACGTGGAGCGGTGAGGGCGAAAGCTTGAGCTATATTTCTCTCCGGACAGGGCGGCTAGTGAGCGTAACGCAAACCTCGCGCGAGGAGATGAACTATACTGTAACGACCGACGCGGGAGAGAACCGCGTTTCCTATCAGGGGAGCGTGCAGAGCCACTCGGAGCTGGCGCTCCTGTCTTCGACGCAGAGCACGACAAAAAATTAATTTGGCGCCGTTGTATAATGGAAGATTGCGCGTGGGCGAACGGACGCGCAGGGAACCCTCCTCATGAAATTCAAGCTTTCCAGCACATACGAACCGCGCGGCGACCAACCGACTGCCATCGAGCAGCTGGTCCGTGGCGTTGAAGCCGGAGACAAGCACCAGGTTTTGTTGGGCGTGACTGGTTCGGGCAAGACGTTCACGATGGCCAAGGTGATGGAGGCGATTAATCGCCCCGCGCTGGTGCTGGCGCACAACAAGACTCTTGCGGCCCAACTGTTCCACGAGTTCCGATCGTTCTTTCCGTCGAACGCCGTGGAATATTTTGTGAGCTATTACGATTACTACCAGCCGGAAGCCTACCTGCCCTCGTCAGACACCTACATCGAGAAAGAATCCACGATTAACGACGAGTTGGACAAGTTGAGAATGAGCGCAACGCGATCGCTTTTTGAGCGGCGGGACGTGGTCATCGTGGCGTCCGTGTCGTGCATTTACGGGATAGGGTCGCCGGAAGCTTATTACGGGATGATGCAGATGTTGGAGCGCGGACAAAGTTTGCCGCGCGAGGCGATTCTGCGGAAGCTGGTGGATATTCAGTATGAGCGGTCAGAGGATTTGCGGCGAGGAACGTTTCGAGTGCGCGGCGACCGCGTGGAGATCTATCCGCCGTATGAAGATTTCGCATACCGCATTGAAATGTGGGGCGACCAGATTGATGCGATCAGGAAAATGGATCCACTGACAGGCGAATTGCGTGATGAAGGGGAGCCCATCACGAGACTGACCATTTATCCAAAGTCGCATTACGTGTTGCCGGCCGATCAACGCGAGCGCGCCATACAGGGGATTCTTGAAGAGCTGGATTGGTGGAAGCCGGAGCTGGAGAAACAGGGCAAGTACGCCGAGGCGCAGCGCGTGT
>DATNHU010000231.1:0-5429 GCA_035604795.1 Candidatus Limnocylindrales bacterium | reverse complement strand
AAGCGTCCAGTCCGAGCTGCCGGTTGATGTTTCTGCGATGCCGGTAGGACAAAGTATCCACCCCGTGGACCGCGCGAGTGACCCATGGTGTGTTCAGTTTAGAACCCAACGTTTGTAGTTCCTTTTTCAAACTGGGGTTCCGGAGCTGCGGTGTGTTGGAAGCGCTGGTCAATTCGAGCAGATCCGCGAGCACGCTGTAAAGCGCCGCCAGCAGAGAATCGAACGGGACGGCCTGTCCACCCTCCCGCTTGGTAAGCTGATTGGTCAGCGAGAAAAGACCCGGAAGTTTGCCATCGGCCGACAGCTCCAAAATCCGCAACGCTTGCCGCCGCAGTTCAGCCGCTTGGTCCACATCCATGCCCAGCGCGGCGCCCGGGCTGCCTTCGGCCAGTTCGGCAGCCCGCGTCCTGCCTGCCGGGTCGAGTTTGGTGTGCTCGCGCAGAATCTTCTCCATCTCGTTCTGCCCCACGGGCGCGAAGAAGAATTGGAGGCACCTGGAAACAATGGTCGGCTGAAGCTGGTAAGGACTTGGCGCCATCAGAATCAGTGTGGAGGATTCAGGCGGCTCCTCTAATATTTTCAGGAAAATGCTGGACAAGTCCCAGCGCATCGTTTCCGCGCCGTCCAAAAGGAACAGTCGCCGCCGCGCCTGCGGCCGGAAATTGGCCGCGCGTTGAATGGCCCGCAACTGTCCCATATGGATCACCGGCCGCACTACGGGCTTCTTCAAGCGAACTGGATCAGGGACGATGGCCCAAACGTCGGGGTGTGTTTGCAGGATCAGCGGGACGCGCTCCACCATCCCCGCATCGGCGCTCTCACCGCGCTCGGTGAGCCCTTGCTCGATGAGCGCGCTGGGCTCGGCCAGCCGTGCGATCCTCACGCAGGTGTCACACTTCCCACAGAAATCGTCCTGCATCCGTTCGCAATTCGCGGCTTGGGCGAACATCCGCGCCAATGTGTACTTGCCCACACCCTTCGGTCCGAGGAAAAGCATCGCGCTCGGAACTCGCTTTGCAGCCAGCATTCCGCGCAACGATTTCACGATTCGCTCATTGCCGAGGAATTGATCGAAACCCATCAGTGTGTCCCCTTGGCCGCGGAGGCGAGCGCGGGCAGCCGCGCGTCCACAGCTGTAAGAATGGCGGCGTGAATTGCTCCTGTAGAGAGAAGCAAGCCTCCTTCTTTTGCCTCAGATGTTCCCGAGAAACAATTTACAGTTGCCCAATTGGGTTCCATCGCCAAGCGGTCAAATACAAGCGCGGCCTGCTCCAGGTGCTTTTGGTCGGCTTCCTGCAAATCCCGTTGAAGCGTAGTGTAATCCCGCGTTTCCTTCAGCCCCACCAATCGTTGCGCTTCTGCAACCGGCAGGCGGAGATAAACCACCAAATCTTCCGCGGGCAATCCGTAGAGGCCATATTCAAGACGTTTCAGCCAGGTCAGGAACTCCTCGCGCCGCTGGGGCGCTACGCGCGCCGTCTGGTGCGCCAGATTGGAAGCAATATATCTGTCGGCGAGGAGTGTCTTGCCAGCTGCGAGCGCGGTTTCCAGCTCACCCTTTGATTCAAATCGATCGCCTGCATAGAGCAACGCGGAGAGATGCGCATCCACTGCCGAGAGAGGTCCAAATTCACCGTTTAAGTAGCTTGCCACCAACCGCCCAAAGGACGAGTCATATCGAGGGAAACTGAATTGCGCGATGGCCACTCCGCGCGATTCGAGGGCGCGGGCCAATAGGTCGAGTTGCGTCCTCTTGCCCGAACCGTCTATGCCCTCGATAGCGATGAATTTTCCGCGCAGCGCCATAGGTGTGCCTTGTGGGAGAAAAGGCTCCGTTCAAGATGCCCCGCCGCAGTCTAGCGTGAGAGGCGCCTGCGCCGCAATCTCGACCTCTTCAAGCGCGCTTTGGACGCGCCGCAGCAAAGAGCTCGTCTCGCGCCCGTGATAAAATCACGGCGATGGCAATTACAGTTGCCGGCATTGAGACCAATCTTCACCGGATCCGCGAGTGCGTTGCGCGGTCCACGGCACGCGTTGGGTGCCAGCCTGAAGAGGTCACGATTATCGGCGTCTCGAAAACGCATCCGGCGGAAGCCATCCGCGCAGCCTATGATGCAGGAATCCGCCATTTTGGGGAAAATCGGGTGCAGGAATTCCAGGAAAAGTTTGAAGCCGTAAAGGATCTTGACGCGACCTGGCATCTGATTGGGCATCTCCAGGGTAATAAAGTGTCCCGCGCACTGAAATTATTTCGCCTGTTTGATTCATTGGATTCGCTTCCTCTGGCGCTAAAACTGGATGCGTCAGTCCAAGGCGCTGAGCCCTTGCCCGTCCTGATCGAAGTTCGCACGGATGCCGCCGCGACAAAATCGGGCGTTCTCCCCGAGGACGTTCCCGAGTTTGTGGAAGTCTTGCTCGGCATGAAGCAGCTCCAGGTGCGCGGTCTGATGACAATTCCCGCTTACTTTGAAGATCCCGACTCGGTCCGGCCTTTCTTCCGGGAATTGCGCATGCTGCGGGATTCGCTGGTCCGGCGATTTGAACATCCGCTCCCAGTTCTTTCCATGGGAATGTCCCACGATTTCGAGGTGGCCATCGAAGAAGGTTCAACCGAAGTACGGATTGGGACCGCGCTTTTCGGCGCCCGCGCACAAATTTGAGCATAGATATCAGCGAACGGGGCGGGTGCATCACTTTTCGGGTGCGCGTTCAGCCGCGCGCATCCAGCCAGGCCGTCGGCGGTGAATGGCAAGGCGCGCTCAAGGTGCGTCTTACCGCTCCGCCGGTGGATGGCCGCGCCAACGAAGGGCTCTGCCGTGTTCTGGCTCGGCAATTGAACGTGCCGACTGGCGCTGTTAGAATCCTGAGCGGCGAGAGAGGCCGCACCAAGCGCGTGGAAGTGCGCGGCGCGACCGCGGCTCAAGTGAAAGCGCTCAGCGGCTCGCCGACCGGTTCGTGACCCGGCGCATTGACGCATCCCCAGGCCAAATACGCGCGTCCAACAGAAACAGGTGAAATCACATGCCCGACATTCAAGCCATCCAGCAAGTCCTGCGCGATGAGAAGATTGACGGCTGGCTTTTCTACGACATTCTCCACCGCGATTCCATCGCTTATCGTGTGCTGGGGCTTGAGAATTGCATGGCCAAACGGCGCTGGTTCTATCTGATTCCATCCAAGGGATCGCCGCGCAAGCTGGTTCACCGCATTGAATCCGGCGCGCTTGATTCCTTGCCCGGCGAGAAATATCAGTATGCCGCGCGGGAGGAAATGGAAAAGAATCTGCCGAAGCTGCTGGGCCGCGCGAAAACACTGGCGATGCAGTATTCGCCGAAGAATGCAATACCATCTATTTCCGTCGTTGATGCGGGCACCGTCGAGCTGGTGCGCTCCCTGAAACGCAAAGTCGTAAGCTCCGCCAATCTGGTGCAACTGTTTGAGGCGTCCTGGTCTCCCGAGCAGCGCGAGTCACACATCGCCGCGGGAAAATTGATCGACGAGATTACCCGCGCGACATTCGAGCACGCTGCGAAACTCGTGCGGGATCACGCTGCGTTCACTGAGTACGATCTTCAGCAGTGGATGGCGGGGCAATTCCGCGTCAACGGACTTGTGGCGGACAGCGATCCGATTGTTGCAGTCGGCCCTCATAGCGGTGATCCGCATTATGAGCCGCGCAAGGAAACCGCCTCGCCGGTTCGCGAGGGCGATCTTCTGCTGCTCGACGTGTGGGGCAAGCTCAATAAACCCGGGAGCGTTTATTACGACATCACCTGGATGGGCTACCTGGGCGCGAAAGTGCCCGAAAAATATGCGAAGGTGTTTGCGGTGACGAAGAAGGCGCGCGATTCCGCGGTGAAGTTCGTCCGTGATGCGATTTCCGCCGGGCGCACTATCGAAGGATGGCAAGTGGACCGCGCATCGCGCGACGTGATTCAGAAAGCGGGATACGGAAAGTTCTTCACGCATCGCACGGGACACAATATCGGTCAGGAAGTGCATGGAACCGGCGCGAACATGGATGATCTTGAAAGCCACGATGTGCGTCGCATTATTCCCCGCACTTGTTTTTCCGTTGAGCCGGGGATTTATATGCCGGAATTCGGGGTGCGAACGGAAGTGGATGTGTACGTCGGCGAAAAAGAGGCCGTGGTAACCGGCGCTATTCAATCGGAAATTCTTCCATTGCTGGCATGAAGTCGATTGTGGGAAAAAGCTTTAATTATTAAAAAGGCTCAATGGCAGAAAACGATCCAGAAGAGAAACCTCAAATTATCGAGCCTACCCGGTCCTTCACTGCAAGTGACTCCGTCGCCCCAGGGGACCCGGGTGGACATGTCGAGCCGGTTCCAGGTGCGGCTGCCGGAGAGCCCCCACCGCAGGCGGATCCGAGTTTCGCCGGAATACAAGAGGAGGGGCAGGGAGCTGTCCGCGGGATATTCATCGTGATCGCCGCTTGGTTCCTGCCTGGGCTTGGCCACTTGATGCAGAGGCGGCTGGGCCGGGCGATGGCCGGATTCATAGCCGTCGGAGCGATGGCTGTCGTGGGGCTGTGGATGCGCGGGACGATTTTTCCTCCTCACGGCGATGACGCGTTCGGCGTTCTGGGTTTTATCGCCGACGCGGGTGCGGGCGTTTTTTATTTGCTGGCGCACTCCATCGAAAAAAATGGCGCGGACATTTCGCGCGCCGCCGGGGATTATGGCACGCGGCTGTTGGCGACTTCCGGAGTCATCAACTTGCTCTTCGTGCTGGACGCGCTGGAGATATCGCTGGGCCGGAAGAATTGATGACGCTCACTCACTTGCAAACCATGGCGCTGTTCGCGTTCATCGTGTCGGTGGTGTTTGCGTTTCTCAGCCGGCGGCGGTTGAGTTCGCGCATCCGGTACACGCTGTGGGCCTTCCTGGCTTTCCTGCTAGTGGCGGTGGCCATCGGCTGGGTGATGTACCCGTTCTCGCACTAAGCTCGGCGGGCCTGTTTGACGGTGTGCTGAGGCAATGCTAAATTTCTGGTAGACCGTGTTTTGGGTGGAGGATTGGTATGAAGGGCCGAGGTAGCTCAGTTGGTAGAGCAGCCGATTCGTAATCGGCAGGTCTCCGGTTCAAGTCCGGATCTCGGCTCCACCGTTTTCTTAAGTCCACTAACATCAATCAGTTGATCCTATGGTTTTCTGTACCCACTGATGTTTTGCGAACATCTGCGAACAACATCCCAGCGACCTTGTCTACAGCGCGTTTTTGCGACTCCGGAATCGCGTGCGTGTAGATATTAAGCGTTGTCTCAAGGTCGGAATGCCCGAGAAGAGCCTGGGCAGTTTTGAGCGATTCACCGGCTTCACCGAGCAGTGTCGCGTGCGTGTGCCTGAAGCTGTGCCAAGTGATCACTGGCAGCTTTAGCTCACCACATGCTGGCTGAATCACCCGGCG
>DATNHU010000230.1:0-2692 GCA_035604795.1 Candidatus Limnocylindrales bacterium | reverse complement strand
TCAATCGCATGGTTTGTCGGCAGAATGCTCAGGTAGCGGACGCCAGGCCAGAATGGATACAGCGCAGTCAGCGCAACGCATTGCTCCAGATAATTTCCGTGCGTGAGCACGCAGCCCTTCGGCCGTCCGCCCGTCCCGGAGGAATATACAATGCACGCCCAATCCTCGCGCTTTCGTGCAATGAATTCCGGCGCACCGGTCGCGGACGCGCGGAAATCTTCCCAGCGCATCGCGCCGCCAAGGTCCGCGCCCGCAGGTGCCTCGGTTACTAAAATTGTCTTCACGCCGGGCGATTGCACCCCTCCAGCTCCCATAATCGCTCGCCAAATCGGATATTCGACGATTAACACTCGCGCGTGAGAATGTGCCAGCAGTGCCATCTGCTCCGCCGGCGTCAGCTTGTAATCGAGCGGGACC
Source organism: Candidatus Limnocylindrales bacterium (assembly GCA_035604795.1). Lineage (GTDB taxonomy): Bacteria > Acidobacteriota > Terriglobia > Acidiferrales > UBA7541 > DASTCZ01. The sequence continues at coordinate 2,275 of DATNHU010000230.1, read as the reverse complement.
AAGACTCCGCCGCAATAGAAAATCGCGTACGCCGAAATCAGCCACTTCGACTGATTGGTCATAATGATCGCTGCGCGATCGCTTGGCTTAAATCCTGCGGCCTGCAACGCCGCAGCCAGTGGTTCTGCCGCGTCCGCAAATTGCTTGTAAGTAAGCCGCTCCTTCTCGCGCTCTCGGTCTGCTTCGATCAAGCACACTTCATCCGGCCAATGGGCAAGCGCATCACGCAGCGCCGCGCCCAACGAATCGTATTTGTTTAAATCAAGCATTCAGTTTCATGCGGACATCTCCCCGCACATGGAGGCCAAGAATATCAGGATTTCAGGGGATAAACGTCAGGATGACATCTCTCAATCGCCAGTCGAACTCTTCATAATCTGTCCACGCTGCTTACTGCAGCCGCGCCTGAATTCGCCCGGCCAGCGTGCGGAAATCGCTTACTCCCTGCATTTCGTAGTCCGGCAATTCGATCCCGAAGTGATGCTCGAGCCGCGTCAGCATCTCCAGTGCCTGCAGACTGTCGATGCCCAGCTTCTTGAAGAAATCGTCCGTAGGCGCAAGCGACTCCCGCTTCACTTTAAAATGCTTCGCCGCCAGGTCCAAAACCTCGTCAGTGGTTTGATCTATCGTTCGCAAGGGTGCCCTCATAAAGCTAATTTTAGCACGGTGCCCCGGTACCAATGCGCTCCGAGGGAATGGTCATGGTTACGGCAAATACGGCAGCGCATCTGTGCTCTCCACAAACCTGCGCAGCCCCTCCATCACCGCGGGCTTCGTAGACAATTCACAAAAAAGATCAATTTCGCGGCGCAGCTCTTCAAATGGGATTGGCTTCAGGAACCGCTTCGCAGCGGCGCTTGTGGTCCGATCAAATTTAATTACCTGCTCAGCCGTCGCACGCGCGAGCCGCAGGGCCTCACCTTCCGCGGCAAGCTGGCTCACCAGTCCAACTCCCGAGGCCTTCTGCGCATTGATGCTGCGCCCGGTCAGCAACAGGTCGCGAACAACCGCGTTGCCCAGGTCGCGCCGCAGTCGCGGAATACCTCCAAATCCGGGAATCAGCCCTAGCCGCAGCTCGGGGAAACAGAATCGCGCCATTTTGTCGGCAATGATCAGGTCGCAGGTCAGGGCCAACTCGAACCCGCCGCCAAAACACACGCCATGCACGGCCGCAATCGTGGTCAACGGCGTGTCGTCCAGTGCGTTCAACACCGCGTGGATGCGATGCAGAAATTCGCGGATGCCGGCCACTCGCGCCGCCGCATCCAAAGGAAGTGCGCCCCGGTAAAGTTCCCGCAAATCCGCCCCGGCGGAAAAAATTGCAGGCAAGGAACTGTGAATAATCAGCGCGGACGCTTCGCGCGAAAATGTATCCAGTTCATTCGTAAATTGTTCCAGCTCCTCCAGCATCTCCAGGCCAATTTCATTTCCCGGAGCACGGTGCAATTCCAATTCGACCATTGATTCCTGAAGTGACCATGAAATTGTTTTTCCGGTGAAAGAGTTCATGCGCTCTTCTCTCGATATAACGTTTCGATCTGTGCAGCGAACCGTGCGGAGATCTTGTCGCGCCGCAATTTGCCATTTGCGGTCAGCAACCCGCTCTCCATGGTGAACCCTTCGCGCTCCACATGGAAGCCGTGGATGCGCTTGTAGTGCGGCGCTTGCGCGTTCAGTGATTCCAGCGCCGCGCTGGCGTGTTCCCGCGGAACGTCGCCGGTAATAATCACGGTCAAGTAGCTGCGCCCGTGCCCCACCAAAACGACTTGTTGCGCACCGTGTAGCTCACACAGTAATTTTTCTTCAATCGGTTCCGGCGCTACGTTATGCCCCGAGCTTAATACCAGCAGATTCTTAAGCCGTCCGGTGATGCGCCAATTTCCATTGGCGTTCGCCTCGCCCTGGTCCCCCGAGTGAAACCACCCATCGCGCAACACCTTCGCCGTTTCTTCTGGACGTTTCCAGTACCCGGGAAAAATATTCGGCCCGCGCACCAATATCTCTTGATCCGCGCCAAGTTTCATTTCAATACCCGGGATCGCCGGGCCTACCCATCCAGGTTCCACGCGCGCGGGGTCATCCATAGTGCAAATCGCCGTCGTCTCTGTCAGCCCATATACCTGCAATACCGGAATGCCAATCATCATGAAAAAGAGCTGCGTATCCCGCGAAAGAGGCGCCGAGCCGCAAATCAGCGCTTTCAGATTTGCCCCAATCCGCTTCCGGATCGTCGGGAAAATTGTCATGCGCGCAATCCCCAGCCAGAATCCTCCGC
>DATNHU010000229.1:0-5390 GCA_035604795.1 Candidatus Limnocylindrales bacterium | reverse complement strand
GCGACGCGCTGGAAGCAGGCACTTCGTGGACATCACCATCAGTGTGCCTCGGACGGCGAGCTTTGAGCGAGTGCACGAGATCAGCGATGCTGTCGAGCGGCGCGTAGCCCAGATCCTTCCCGCTGACGTCATGGTCCATATGGAGCCGCGCGCCCGCGCCAACGAACACCTGTTTGAAGCCATCCGCGCGGCGGCGCAGCGGCGGAATCTGGCGATCCACGAACTCTCCGCGCAAGAGCTGGAAGGCCGTTTATTCATTGAAATGCATCTCGAAGTAGAAGAGGGATTGAGTTTGCGCGACGCGCACCGGCTGGCGAGCGGACTGGAGGGCGAGGTACAACAAATTGCAACGGGCTTGAAGGAGTCTGGGGCTCGTCCAGCCGAAGTGAACATCCATATCGAACCGCAAGGAACAGAAATTTCCAGGGGCGCCCGCACAGCGAAGGAAATGAAAGGGCTGGGCGCCGAGGTTGAAAATTTTTTGAATTCGCTCACCGCTGAGTATAACGAGCTGGTGGACTGCCATGAAGTTCACGTGCGACAGGTGGGACACAAGATACTGGTTTCCTGCCACTGCGCGATGTCCGGCGATTTGCCGATCACCGAGGTGCACGACGTGACGGCAGCGCTCGAAGACCGCGTGAAGGAAAAATTTCCTCAGATTGCCCGCGTGACCATCCATCCGGAACCGATCGAGGAGCGTTAGAACTCTACAGACCAGAATTGCGACGCGCGGGCAACCAGAGCATGGCGGCCAGTGCAAACACGGCGGGAAAGCATTCCAGGACGTAGCGCGGTTCGGGAGTCTCGACGTGAGTGAAAAATGCGGTGCGCACGAGACAGAAAGTCACCAAGAGTGCGGCGGCCCAAAGTTGCGGCGGCGGGAGCAGCCGCCGGAGGAATACTCGTGCAGCGCCCGCGCTGGCGAGCACGACGTAAAAAATGCCAATTAGCCCCAGCAAGACCGTCACAGAAAAATCAATATGGTCGTCGAGAAAGCTCTGCCAGACTGGCCAGATTTCCCCTGAATAGGGCAGGAGTTCGATGCGCGGGGTGAGCCAGAGTGTAAAGCTGCGTTTCACCGGCACCTTCAGGTAAGTCCGCAACGGATGGCGGGCAGTGCGCTCACGAGCCAGTTCAGCGAACTGCGCGTCCCATTCAGGAGTCATGTTGCTAGAGTTTTGATTGTACTGGTCGTAGAGCGATTGAACTCGCGCGCGCTCGTCCGCGGTATCGAATGCCGAATCAGGGACATCGGATGTGCTTAGGGGGTCTTCGCCAAGTTTCCAGGATGTGAATTCAACATCGCGGAACCGCACCAGCCAGGTATTCGTCCAAGATTCAAACCCTTTCGTAGCGAATTCGCCCGGAAGAATTGCGTACCGCGGCGCGAGCGGCTGAAATTCATGCAAAGTGAGGGTGTTGCGCACGGTCCAGGGAATCAGGGGCAACGCGAGGCCCAAAGCCGTGAGCGCACCAACGCGAACCAAACGTCCCCAATCCGCAAAGCGCCTCCATCGCCACATCATTAGGATTGCCAGGGAGATCAGAAGAAGCGGGGTTTCCGGTCTGAAGAGCGTGCCAACTCCGACAGCAAGTCCGCCAGCTAACCAAGGATTGATACGGAATGTCCGATTGCCCACCCGCCATTGAAACGTATCGCGTCCAGCGACGGCGCCTGCAAAGGCCACGAGAGCCACCGCAGTCCAAAAAGTGGCCAAGACTTCCGTAAGCGGCGCGGAGGTGTAGGTAGCAATGAAGGGACAGAGGGCCGATAACCAAAGTGCCGCCAACCCCACTCTGTTTTTCGATTCGGGTGGTACCAGCAAGGCGGCCAACGCGGCGGTCAGTAAACAGGTTACAATATCAACAACGGCTTGAGCCAACATCGGAGGCCGGTCGCCGCGTCCAAATATAATGGAGGCCGCAGCCAGGAATGCAGGATATCCGGGCATGCGTATATCGACAGGAGTGATTCTTCCGCCCAGGTCCAGGCCATAAATTCCGTGATCGCGCCAGTTTTGCGCAAGCTCTTTGTACATCGGCCCGTCGCCCGTACTGGGACTGAGAGCGAAGACAAAGAAAATGCGCAGCGCCAATCCCGCGAACAAAGCGGCCATCCACAGCCAGCGAGGTCGCGCGGAGTTTTTCATGGTGCGTGTTGCCGGTGCGAAAAAGCCCGGTGGGAAACCGTGGAGCGAATCATTGACAGGGCCCGGCCAGGCCGATAGCTTCTACTATGGTGGTGAAACAAAGCAAGCCAATATTCTACGACGAGAAACGGCGGCGCTGGTTTTTCACTCGTCGAGTGCTGGAAATCAGCGGGGCCGTTGTCACACTGCTCTTGCTGACATTCTTCGTTAGCATTATCCGCACGGTATCCCTGCCGAGCCTGATTCTGCAAAACACGATTGCCGTACGCCGTCCCGTCCTGACGAAAGCCCCGCCTAAGAGAACCACAGGGCGACCGGGCCGGCGGCACCGCGTGGCGACGCTGGGGCAGACGGTGACAAATCCCGACCCGCTTCGAGCGGCATTTTACATCGACTCTGACGCCAGGGCCCTGGCCAGTTTGAAAATGCATTACAAGGATCTGGACTTGATTTTTCCGGAAGAGGTCCACGTGATTTCGGCGGATGGACTGGTGGACGTGATGGATTCCTCGGATCGCGAGCATCCTCACCTGGGAGCAGATGAGGCCGCGCGCATCAACGCGGCGAGCAGGCTCCATAGCTGGATGCTGTCGGCAAACGTTGAAATTCAGGTGATGGCGTTAGTCAATAACATTGATGAAGAAGGCGAAATCTGGAATGCGAAGGAATTATCGCAATTGCTGGCTAACCCGGCGGCCCGCAAGAAGTTGGAAGGCACGCTGGTTACTTACATTTTGCAAATGCACGAACAGGGATTGTGCCTGGACCTTGAAGACTTGGCAGTGAAGGACCAGCCCCACTTCCGCACATTCTCAGCCGAGCTTGCCACCGAATTGCACGCGAAAGCACTGAAGTTGATGATCGCGCTGCCGGCATTGGACCCGGACTACGACTATGCGTTTCTGGGCAAGCAAGCCGACGCAATCGCGTTGATGAATTACGATGAGCACTGGAAGACTTCGGCTCCCGGGCCCATCGCCTCACAAGCCTGGTTTCAGCGCAATCTGGATGCGCTGGTAAAAGTTGTGCCGCCGGCCAAAATCATCATGGCCATTTCAAACTATGGATATGACTGGGAGGAGACACAGAAAGCGGGCGAACCAGCGCAAGACATGAGTGTTCAGGATGCACTGCTGACTGCTTCTGAATCGGATGCACAAGTTGAATTTGATCCTGATTCGTTGAATCCTCACTTCTCCTACTACGACGAGCACAACCACGTTCACCAAGTGTGGTTCACGGATGCAGTGACGGCCTACAACCAAATGCGTGCATCGGAACGCGCAGGTGTGAGCGGCACGGTGCTGTGGCGATTGGGAATGGCCGATGCATCGATATGGCACATCTGGGACACCAACCAACCGGACGACGCAGCGCGTTCAAAGTTAGGCGATATGCCACCTGGGCCGGACCTGATTCTTGAGGGGTCTGGAGATATCTGGCGGATCCTGGATACTCCGCAGAACGGCCAGCGAACTTTTCGGTATGACTCCGCAAGCGACACCATCCAGGATGAGTCCATTCAGAAAACCCCGCTGGCGTGGCATATCGAGGAGATGGGCGCAGCTCCCCACAAATTGGCTCTGACGTTTGACGACGGCCCGGATGATTCGTGGACGCCCCAGATTCTGGATATCTTGCGGGATAAGAAGGTCCCGGCCACGTTTTTTGTAATCGGAGAAAACGCCAACCGGTATCCGCAAATTTTAGACCGCGAATTTAAGGAAGGCCACGAAATCGGCAACCACACTTACACTCACGAGCCGTTTGTCGAGGGAGTGCCGACATCGCGGCTGCAGTGGGAACTGAACCTGACCGAGCGGCTGATCGAGGCACAGCTCGGTGTGAAAACGGTCTTTTTCCGCCCCCCGTTCGGCATTGACCACCAGCCGGAAACCTCGGATGAAGTGTCGGTGCTCCCCATTGCGCAAGGCATGGGGTACATGCTGGTGGGCGCGAGAATTGATCCGCACGACTGGGGAGATGTCGGTGGAGGCGCGCCACCTGCTGCGTCGTTGATCGTCCAGAGAACGCTTGCGGATGCCTCAACCGGCAGCATCATTATGATGCACGATGGCGGCGGCGACCGCAGCCAGACCGTGGCCGCGCTTCCACAAGTGATCGATGGATTGCGCGCCGCGGGTTATGAGATTGTGCCGGTCTCTGAGCTCGTGAATCAGACGCGGGCACAGGTGATGCCGCCGGTTACGGGCCGTGAACTGTGGGCCGCGCGAGCGGACGCGTCGATCTTTGGGCTGCTCTTCATATTCCGCGTGGGCATCGCCGCGGTTTTCATTTTCGGGATTTTGTTGGTCAGCGGCCGCGCAATCATTATTGGCCTTCTGGCCCTGGCTGAGAAACTGCGTCCCGCGCCGGGCGATCACCCCGATTTCAAGCCGCAGGTGAGTATCCTGATTCCCGCTTACAATGAAGAAGATGTCATCGTCCAGACGGTCAAGTCAGCGCTGGCCGCCGATTATCCCAACAAGGAAATCCTGGTGGTGGATGATGGTTCCACGGACCGGACGGGAGATCTTCTCGACGAACACTTTGGCGGCGACCCGCGGGTGCGGATTTTCCACCAGGTGAATCGCGGCAAGCCGGCGGCACTGGCTCTCATGCTGGAAGCAGCCACCAGTCCCATCATTATTACCATTGATGCCGACACCTCCATCGAGCCCAAAGCCGTCGGCAAATTAGTGCGAAATTTCGCCGATCCCAATGTGGGCGCGGTGGCGGGCAATGTGAAAGTGGGCAATCGGACTCGCTGGCTTACACGGTGGCAAGCTCTGGAATACATCACCAGCCAGAACATGGAAAAGCGCGCATTTGATTTGCTGAACTGCATTCCCGTGGTTCCAGGAGCCGTGGGGGCGTGGCGTGTGGAAGCCATGCGGGCTGCAGGAGGTTTCAGCGCGCAAACAGTCGCCGAGGATACAGATTTAACCATCGCGATTCGACGGGCCGGTTGGCGCATTTGCTATGACGAGGATGCAATCGGTTACACGCAAGCGCCCGAAACTGCAGGGGCCCTGATCCGTCAGCGTTTCCGGTGGACATTTGGGACTCTGCAATCCGTGTGGAAACACCGCGACACAGTTGGCCGATGGCGCTATGGCACGCTTGGATGGATTGCAATCCCCAATATTTTTCTGTTTCAGTTGATGCTGCCCCTTTTCTCACCAGTGATTGATTTGCTGTTTCTGCTTTCGCTGGCATTTTGGGGACTGGCGCAGT
>DATNHU010000228.1:0-3192 GCA_035604795.1 Candidatus Limnocylindrales bacterium | reverse complement strand
CCTCGAAGGGCTACCGCCTGTGGCCCTGGCGAAGTCCATATATTCGGTGGCGGATGGAAACGTTTTTCGGGCCTGAAGCTGCGCCCACAGACGCGCGAACATTTTTTGAGTTGATGTGGAGGGAGCGAGTCCGGTTGCGGCGATTTTTCAAGTGGGCGGACGAGCGCCGGCACGAAATGAATCGCAAGCGCTTCCGTTAATTCGGGCGAGAGTCCTTATTTTGCTTCCGGGTGCGACTGCCCCAGCTTCCGCAGACGTTCCTGCAATTTCCTTCGTAGAGGTGTGGGCGTGTTCGGGTTGAACGCCACCAGATACCAGAGCGGTTGGCTGTGGTCTTTGGACAATGCCGTAAGTGTTGCTGGATCGGCGTTGGGATGCCGGGCAATATTTTCGCGAATTGCTCCATAAGAATGTTTGGCCAGTCGGGCCAGCGTCTTCGCAGAGACGCGCGGGTGCTCACTGATCAACCGCAGCAGATAGTAGTCTTCCGCAGGGGCTTCCCGCGCCAATTTGTCGAGCAGGTCCGACTTCGCCTCCGCGCTCAACACCATACCCACTTTCACGTCCCAATCCTCATTGATGGAATTCAATTCCTGTGTGCGGCCATGAATCAGTTGTTCCAAGACGCGACGCTCCTGGTCAAACCGCGGGCGGGCAACTTCCGTGTTCTCAATGGAGTCGAGCACCCTGAGCAGGTGCTGCCGCTCGCCAAACACAATCTGCGTCGTCCGGTCAGTATGGTGCTTCTCGGAATGCTGCAGTAAGTCAGACCGTCTCATTTCTGCCTCTCCGGGGTATGCGGGCCCGAACGCGACTCCGGGCGCCAAGGGACATTATGTAGCCCTTATCCATGGAGAGTCCACACGCCCTGAGGCCAGGAGTTCCTCGGCTGCAATACGTGCTGGTGCGCATTTACGGGCTAAATGGATGGGAGTATGACCTGTAGAATGAACGAGGATCCTGCGCATTGCTTGCGGTGTCCTAAAGGAAAGGGTAGTTTCTTCTGTGGGAAGCATATCTGGTCGAGGAGAAAAGATGTCCGCATTGGATGACCACAAGGATGAACTGGAACATTATGAGCAGATGTTGGGCAGGCACCGCGGGCGGTTGGCAGTGTCGTTGGATCGCGTCACCAACGCCATGGTGCTGGTGGGCCAGCACGGAGTCTATTGCCACAGCCACCGCGACCCAACGAAACCTACGATGGACATCCAAATGATTCAAGAGGAGCTGAGCAAAGCGAAAGAATTGGTGCAGAGCGTCATGGAAGAGCTGCGCCAGGAACGCGATCAGCGGTTGCGCTCAAAATAGAGAATTACAGGGTCCGCAAAAACCGCAAAGGATTACAGCGATTGAAGAAAAGGATTCGATTCCCTCTCATCGCCAATCGTGGTGGCGGGGCCGTGCCCGGGAAAAACGATTGTTGTGTCCGGTAACGCAAGGACTTTAGTCCGCAACGAATCCATAATCTTCTCGAGTGATCCGCCCCACAGGTCGGTGCGCCCAATACTTCCGGCGAATAACGTGTCGCCCGCAAAAAGAATATCGGCGGAATTCGCACCGGCCGCATCAGAAATTGCCCTGTGATTTCGGGGCAAATAAAGGCATACGCTGCCTTCGGTGTGCCCCGGCGTATGCAACACGCGAGCTTCGTAATTTCCCCAGCGAATGGGGGAATCCTCTCGAAGGAAATCGTCCACCTTCGTGAGCAACGGCGGCGCAACTCGCAGCCATTGAGCCTGCATCTCCCGCGCCTGATACAGTTGCAAATCCTGGCGGTGCATCATCACCGGTGCGCCGGTTGCCTCGCGCATTTTTTTCAGGCCGCCGACGTGGTCAATGTGTGCATGGGTGTTCACAATGGCGCGGACCTTCAAGTCATATTTCGCAATTACATCCAAGATGCGCGCGACTTCATCTCCCGGGTCGATGACGATTGCTTCGCGCTTGACCGGGTCGCCCACCACGTGACAGTTGCACTGCAACATCCCAACCGGCAGGATTTCGTGAATCAGCTTGCCCGCGAGTTCGTTGGCAGCTTTTTTGTGGGAACGTGGTTCCAAGATTCGTATGTCCTTGCAGGAAGTATAGCATCGCTCGATTCCCTGCCCCGCGCATGCGTTGATGTTGGCATCTGCTAAGATAACGACGCACCATTTGATGGATCATGCCGACAGAAACTCCACTGCGCTCATTGCACGAAGCCGCCGGCGCCCGGCTCGGCGAGTATTTCGAGACGATCCTTCCATCATCGTTCGACAACCCGCGTGAGGAGTATCGCTACGCGCGCGATTCCGTTGTCATTGCCGACAAGAATTACCGCGCATTTTTTAATTTCACGGGACCGGACCGCGCCCGGTATCTGAACGCGGTGGTCACCAACAACATAAAGGATCTGCAGCCCGGCCAGGGGGTGGTTTCACTGCTCCTCAATCCGCAGGGACACATTCTGGCCGAGTTGGACACCTACGCCGATTCCGATCGCATGCTGGTGGCGACCCACGCCATGATCCGCGAGCGCACCGTGGCCACGCTCGACAAGTTCATCATCATGGATGATGTGACGCTGGAAGACATCACCGACCAACTCGGTGTCGTCTCCATTGAAGGTCCCAAATCGCCGCAAGTCATCGCTGCTCTCCGCGCTCCCGCGCTCGATCTGCTTCCTGAACTCGGTCATGCTGAAACGCACGTCGCCGGAATTCCCTGCCGGATGGTGCGCCGCTCCCCCGGAGGAACTCCTGGAGCGGAGTTCATCGCCTCACGCGCCGACCTGCCGAGGCTTTGGCAAGCGTTGCTCGAAACCGCGCGGGCTCTCGGAGGCGGACCGATTGGCTACGAAGCGCTCAACTCCCTGCGCCTCGAGGAAGGCATCCCCTGGTTCGGGTACGATTTCGACGACAAGGTAATTCCTCACGAAGCAGGTTTGGAGCAATCGCACATCAACTATTCCAAGGGCTGCTATACGGGACAGGAAATCGTCGAACGAGTACGTTCGCGCGGACACGTCAATCGCCGGCGCGTCGGCGTGGCCTTCTCGGGTCAAGCAATTCCAGTCGCGCACACAGCGTTGCTTGCAGGCGGCGCGGAAGTTGGCGCGGTCACGCGCGCGGGATTGTCCTACGCGCTCGGCCGTCCCATCGGAATGGCGTATATTCGCCGCGAACACAACTCTGTTGGCAGCCGTCTCAC